>CALMND010000306.1 GCA_937868565.1 uncultured Bacteroidota bacterium
AATATAAAACACTGTTAATCAATTCGTTAAACTTAAAGTTAAACTTTATTGTTTAAGTAAATTTCTTATATTTGTGGGTTAAGATTAAAGTCGTTTTAAGACTATTATCGCAAACAATTTAACTACAAAACTGCTTATTCATAAGACCAAATGAAAATAAAATTACCCTTCTTTAAATCACACCTCGTTTTTGTTTTAATATTCAGCTTCTTTATAACGGAAGCCCAGGTTCCCTGCTTCAGTACCGCCGTTAACTACGCCAGCGGAGGCAACGCTACCAACCGCATGCTTCGCGGAAACTTTAATGCTGATGGGCATAATGATTTGGTAATCGTCAATTTTGGAAGTAATAATGTTTCTATTTTATTAGGTTCAGCCAGTGGCACTTTCGGAGCGGCAACAAATTTCAATACTGCTTCTGGACCAATAGATGTTGTTGCCGGAGATTTTAACAGCGACGGTAATTTAGACATTGCAACCGCCAACTTTGGAGCAAGCAATGTTTCTGTCCTTTTTGGCAACGGCAGCGGTGCTTTTGCTGCACCGGTTAACTATGCAGCGGGTTCTTTTCCGCAGGGTATTAATATTACTGATGTGAATGGAGATGGAAATACAGATTTAATAGTTGCAAACAATTCTGGACTCAATATTTCAGTTTTAGTCGGATCTGCCTCCGGAACATTTGCCGCCGCCGTTAATTACCCTATCAGTACTAACGCACAAGCTATTATATCAGATGACTTTAATAACGACGGTAATCCTGATATTGCAGTTACCAATAATGGTGTTTCTGTTTTATTTGGCTCGGCTAGTGGAACTTTCGCTGCTGCCGTAAATTATTTTGTTGGTTCAAGTCCACGGGATTTAGCCACAGATGATTTAAATGGGGACGGAAATTTGGACATTGTGACTGTTAATCTTGGTAGTGGAAACATGTCCGTTCTTTTTGGTTCCGCGTCAGGAACTTTCGCTGCTGCAGTAAATTATTTTATTGGAGCAGGCACGCAACCCTTTGATATTGTTTTAAGCGATTTAAATGGGGACGGTTATTTAGATGCTGCCTGTGCTTTATCTACCTCTAATCAGGTAGCTGTGCTGGCTGGTTCACCAAGCGGAACATTTGCTCCGGCAGTTACTTTTGCAGTAGGAGCATTGCCGCGCGGTATTTGTTCGGGCGACTTTAATGGGGATGGCGCTTTGGATATAGCGACTGCCAACAATACAGGTAATAACACATCCGTATTACTCGCCTGCACTCCCTCTGGTGCTGCTTTAAATTTTGACGGGGCAAATGATAATGTTTTGCGATCTATTTTTAATACCCAAACCACCAATGTTACCTTGCAAGCCAAAGTAAAATCCAATGGGCCGACTGGAGCTAATCAATCAATCATTTATAATGGTAACACCAGCTTTAATGGTTATGGTATTTTTGTTGGCTCGGGAGTAAATACCGTGTTTGCAATTTTTGGAGGTATTTCATTTTACTCAGTTAATTACACACTTACTCCAGGCAAATGGACTTCCTTAGCTCTTGTGATTGAATCAAACAAAATATCCTTTTATGCGGATGGTGTATTAACCACTACTCTAACAACGGCTAATCCCAATGCTATCTTAAGTGGCAGTTTTTGCATAGGCTCCAATAATGGAGGAGTTGAAACTTTTAATGGCAGCATTGATGAAGTGCAGTTTTGGAACGTTGCCCGCACCCAATGTCAGATTGTAGATAATTTATACAGCGAAATTCCCACTACTGCTCCAAACCTCTTAGCAAATTACCATTTTAATCAGGGCGTTTCCAATGGCGTTAACTCTGGAGTTACAACACTTATTGATGCCACTGGAAGTTTTAATTGTACATTAAGCAACTTTGCTTTAACTGGTGCTTCCTCCAACTGGGTGGCACCAGGTGGTGTTGTTTCAGGCTATAGCTTGGTCCCAAGCCCCGCCGCAGATATTGCATTAACAGGTAATGGAAACAGTATTGTTTTAGGTTCTACTACTCCTACATTAAGCAACCACACAGATTTTGCCGCTAACAGCACTCGTACTTTTGTTATTCAAAATACAGGAAGTGGTATTCTTAACATAGGTTTGCCTATAAGCATTAGTGGTGCGAATGCGGCAGATTTTAACCTGACCACAGCCCCTTCTCAAACCATAGGTCCATTTGCTTCTTCCAATTTTGTTATTACGTTTAACCCGGCGGCAGTGGGAACGAGAAGCGCCACCATAAAAATATCCAGCAGTGATTGCGACGAACCTACATACAGTTTTGTAGTTCAGGGAAATAAAACAGGTTCTGCCTTAAATTTTGACGGGGTAAATGACAGAGTAATTGTATCAACAGGCATTTCGCTTAACAACCAGTCCTTTTCGATAGAATTCTGGGCAAAAAGAACCGGAACAGCTTCCGCTTATGTAGTTGGTCAGGGTAATTCTATTGGAACTAACCAATCACTTCATATTGGTTTTAGACCCGGACCGGGCAATGAATTTACCTTTGCATTTTACAGCAATGATCTTAACATAGCTGTTCCAGCCACCACCGATGGTAATTATCACCATTGGGCCTGTGTGTTTAATCATACGGTCACTGGTACTAATCGTTTTGTGTATTGCGATGGTGTACTTATTGCTAGCGATCGCTCAACAAGTAATTTTTTAGGCAGTGGACCTTTTGTAATTGGTGATGCCGGATATTATCCGAGCTTTCCGAACCCGTTTAACGGTTCTGTAGATGAAGTCCGGATATGGAGTGTGCCTCGCACCCAGTGTGAAATACAAACCTTTATGAATTGTGAGATTCCGACCAGTGCACCTGGGTTACAGGCTAATTACCATTTTAATCAGGGTTTTGCCTCGTTAATGAATTTTAGTGAAACAACTCTTAATGATGCAAGTACTAACGGTCGCCATGGCACGCTCAATAACTTTAATTTAGGTTTAGGTTCTATATCCAACTGGGTATCACCAGGTGGCATTGTAAATGATTTTACAACTTCTGCTACTCCACAAGCAGAAATAAATATTGCAGGAAACGGTATAACTATTGTGGATGGTGATGTAACACCTTCGGTAGCTGACTTCACCGATTTCAATGGCGTTAGTACCCGCACCTTTGTGATTGATAATGCTGGTGGATTAAGTACATTAAATGTAAACAATATTTTAATTACCGGCACCAACGCTTCGGAATTTTCGGTTACAGCGCTGTCCTCTTCAACGCTTGCCGCAGTTACCGGAACCAGTGCTCTTGTGGTAGCCTTCACCCCTACCTCGGTCGGTTTAAAAACGGCAACCATTAATATTAATAATAACGACTGCAGCGAGCCTGTGTACAACTTTGCCATACAGGCAACGCCTCCAAATGCTGAAGCTTTGGATTTTGACGGTGCCAGCGATTATGTAAATACGAATCTGGATGTCGATGTCGATGTGATGCCCAACACCACCTGGGAAGCCTGGGTGTATCCTACTTCCACCATTGGAGCAGATAAATTTATACTTAGCATTGGCGATGGTGGCTTGGATCGCGGAATTTCTGCCTTTGGTGGTCAGTTCTATGTCAGTATAGGCACTGGTTATAATGTAGTTGCTCCATTTACAATCAATACTTGGTATCACCTTGCGGTTTCTTTTAACACCAGTACCAACCGCGTTTTGGTTTATATAAATGGGGTGTTGGAATACGAAGGTTTTAGCAATTGGACGCTTGGCGTTGGCACTACAGCTAATAATTTAAAAATTGGTGCTGCTCAAACCGTTCCAAATTTCTTTTGGGATGGAAAAATGGATGAGGTAAGAATCTGGAACACCATTCGCAGCCAATGCGAAATTCAAACCTTTATGAATGCTGAAATTACCTCTACTGCATCGGGGCTGGTGGCTAACTATCACTTTAACCAGGGTTTGGCAAGCTTAAGTAATATTACAACTACTACCTTAATTGATGCCGCCGGGGCCAATACAGGTACCTTAAATACATTTGCGCTTACGGGTGCGGGTTCTAATTGGGTAGCTCCAAGTATTATTGCCAGCGGATTTACGACAAGCTCTGCTCCCACTGCCACTATGAATATACAGGGTAACGGGAATAATATTTTAAATAATTCCATTGCAACCTCCACCACTAATTACACTGATTTTGGTTCAGTTTCTACCCGCACTTACGTGATACAAAATGCAGCAGGAGCCAGTGTATTAAATATTGGTACACCGTATTTAACAGGCGGCAATGCCGTTAACTTTTCTGTAACTGTTTTACCTGCTACAACTCTTGCAGCAGCGGGCTCAACCTCTTTTGTTGTTACGTTTACTGCTGGTGTTGCCGGCACGAAAACGGCGGTGGTAAATATTCCCAACAACGATTGCGCTAAACCAAACTATAATTTTGTGATTAGCGCCACACCGCCAGCCGGTGAAGCTTTGAGTTTTGATGGCGTTAATGACCGGGTAAATACAATTGATATTGATCCGGGCGTTTTGCCGGTTATGACTTTTGAAGCTTGGGTATATAGAACGGGCGGTTCAGGAAATCAAACCATTATAGGTAATGATGATGGAGGTTGGGATAGATGTCTTATTATTCAATCGAACTCGGTTACTATTTGGGCTGGTAGAAATATTATAACACCTTTCACTTCCAGCTTAAACACCTGGGAGCACTACGCTGTTACCTGGTCGGCTTCAGAGGTAACCTGTGTGAAAAACGGAACATTGGTATTTAAAACGAGTGGCGAAACCATAGGCTCCAGTGTTACCAATGCAGGTATTGGCGCGGTTATGTCGGCCTGGTTGTTTCCTTTTCAAGGAAAAATAGATGAAGTAAGGATTTGGAATACCGCGAGAACGCAATGCGAAATTCAAACCTATATGAATGCAGAGATTACTTCCACTGCTTCGGGTTTAATTGTCAACCATCATTTTAACCAGGGTTTGTCAGGTTTAAGTAACCTTACCACCACCACTGCCATAGATGCTTCGGGAAGTTCCAACACGGGTACACTTTCGGGTTTTGCTTTAACTGGAGCAACTTCCAACTGGGTAGTTCCAGGTGGTGTTGTAAGTGGTTTTACAACCACTTCTGCTCCTACTGTAACACTCGCTGTTAGCGGAAATGGAAACAATGTGCCTCAAAGCGTGGTGACTACTACTTTAAACAATACTAATTTTGGAACTAATTCTTCACGAACCTTCTCAATAACTAATACAAGTGGTACATTAAACATTAATCCTATCTTTTTCACAGGACCCAACGCTGCTCAATTTTCTATTACAACAGCACCTGCAAGCTCCTTAGCCGTAGGCGGAACCAGTTTTGTAATTACCCTTACTCCTACTAATACAGGGATTAGCACAGCAACTGTAAACATACCAAGTAACGATTGCACCAACCCAACTTTTACTTTTGTAATTACCGCAAGTACTACGCCTGCCAGTGCTTTAAATTTTGATGGGACCAGCGACTATGTGAATTGCGGGAATATACTGCCTGGATCTTACACCAAGGAGGCATGGATTAATTTAACAACAGGTTCCGCACACAATAACATTATGTCAGGTGGCGCAGGTGCTTCTGGTCATGCCTTTTACGTGCCGAGTTCAACTGGGTTCAAATTAAGTGGAGGCCACAATGGTAGTTATACCACCGTTATGGATCCTACGCCATTGGTTTTTGGTACCTGGTATCATGTGGCTATTACCTATAATGTAAGTACAGGTGCAATGAAATTATACAAAGATGGGGTTTTAGTTTCCAGTGCCAATTCGGTAGCGGCACCTACTAGTAGTGCGGTTACTATTGGTTGGTTTGATTCCGTATCATTCTTTAAAGGTACTATGGACGAAGTACGCTTATGGAATACAGAACGAAACCAGTGTGAGATACAAACCTACATGAACTGTGAAATTCCGGCCAGTGCTTTAGGTTTAGTGGCAAACTATCACTTTAATCAGGGAATCCCTTTAGGTGCAAATCCTACTCAAACATTGTTAACCGATGCAACAGGTGCCAATACTGGAACTTTAAACACATTTGCATTAACAGGAACGGTTTCCAATTGGGTAAGCCCCGGTGGAGTTGCCAGCGGATTTACGACAACGTCTGCACCAACCGTTACACTAGCTGTTAGTGGAAACGGCAATAACGTACCGCAAAGTGCTGTAACAACCACGGCAAATAACACCGATTTTGGAACGAACACATCGGGAACTTTCTCAATCACTAATACAAGTGGTACCTTAAATATCAATCCTATCTTTTTTACGGGACCAAACGCTGCCCAATTTTCTGTCACAACAGTTCCTGCCAGTACAATAGCTGCCGGAGGTACGAGCTTTGTGATTACGCTAACCCCTACTAATGTTGGAGTTAGTAGCGCTACGGTCAACATACCAAGTAACGATTGTACCAATCCAACCTATAGTTTTGTGATTACAGCAAGTACTACGCCGGCAAGTGCACTTAATTTTGACGGAACCAGTGATTATGTGAATTGTGGAAATATACTACCCGGATCTTATACCAAAGAAGCATGGATTAATTTAACAAGTGGTTCTGCAAACAATAATATTATGTCGGGGGGAGCGGGTGCTTCTGGTCACGCTTTCTTTGTTCCAGCTTCTTCAGGATTCCGTTTAAGTGGTGGCCACAACGGCAGTTGGACTACCGTTCTGGATCCTACACCTTTGGTTTTTGGTAACTGGTACCACGTGGCTATCACTTATAACGCGAGCACAGGAACCATGAAACTATACAAAAACGGAGTTTTAGTTTCCAATGCTTTTTCTGTACCTGCGCCCACTAGCAGTGTGGTTACTATTGGTTGGTTTGAATTAACCTCATTCTTTAAAGGCACTTTGGATGAGGTGCGCTTGTGGAATACAGAGCGAACCCAATGCGAGATTCAGACTTTCATGAATTGTGAAATTCCTTCAAACGCAGGTGGCCTCATTGCCAACTATCACTTTAATCAAGGCATTCCTTCAGGCAGCAACTCCGGAGTTAACACCCTTACAGATGCAACAGGAACTACTACAGGAACATTGATGACTTTTGCCTTAACAGGTACAACATCCAACTGGGTTAGCCCAGGCGGAGTAACTAACGGATTTACCACTGCGGTCGCACCAACTGCAAGCCTTGTTGTTAGCGGAAATGGTAATAACGTACCGCAGGGTGTTGTAACAAACACCAACAACAATACCGACTTCGGAACAAACTCTTCAAGAACTTTCTCTATCAGTAATGCAAGTGGAACATTAAACATTAATCCTATCTTTTTCACCGGACCAAACGCAGCACAGTTTTCTGTTACAACAGTTCCTGCAGCTACAATAGCAGCTGGAGGTACTAGCTTTGTGATTACGCTAACGCCAACGAACACAGGTATTAGCACTGCTACGGTAAATATACCAAGCAATGATTGTACAAACCCGACTTATAGTTTTGTGATTACGGCGAGTACCACACCGGCAAGTGCTTTGAGTTTTGATGGCACCAATGACTATGTTCAGGCCAACCATACCGCTTCTATTATGCCAACTAACTCAATTTCTGTTGAGGCCTGGGTAAATCTAAACAACACCTCAGGTATCCAATATGTTGTTTCAAAAGGTACAAACGATGGTGTTAATGGTCATTACGGACTTTATTTTAATGCCGGTTTAGCCGGTTTCCATTTATACCAGGGCAGTCATGTTTCTGCCCAAGCGTCGGTTGCCGTTCCAACAGGAACTTGGCTTCATTTAGCCGGAACCTGGGATGGAACTAATATACGTATTTATGTGAATGGCGTATTGAGTGGTACACAAAGTATAAACGGACCGCTTAGCATCAATACCGGTTCGTTGCAAATTGGCCGCTTGGGGGCTCCGGGATTTTTATACCAAACAAACGGAAAGATTGATGAAGTAAGAATCTGGAACACAACACGCACCCAATGCGAAATTCAGACTTACATGAATGCCGAAATTACATCCACGGCAAGTGGTTTGGTAGCCAATTATCACTTTAATCAGGGTATTCCTTCCGGAGCTAATGCTACACAAACACTTTTAACAGAAGCAGCAGGAGCCAACACAGGTACGCTTACTAGTTTTGCGCTTACTTCCGGTACTTTATCCAACTGGGTAAGCCCGGGTGGGGTGGTCAATGGATTTACAACCACCAGTGCTCCTTCTGTAACCCTTGCTGTTAGTGGAAACGGCAATAACGTGCCTCAAAGTGTCGTAACAACCACTGCAAATAATACCGACTTTGGAACTAATTCTTCCAGAACCTTCTCAATAACTAATACAAGTGGTACGCTAAACATTAATCCTATCTTTTTCACCGGACCAAACGCTGCACAATTTTCTGTTACAACAGCGCCAGCCAATTCTTTAACAGCAGGAGGTACTAGTTTTGTGATTACCTTAACGCCAACCAACACAGGTATTAGCACGGCCACTGTTAACATCCCAAGCAACGATTGTGCCAATCCTACTTACAGTTTTGTAATTACAGCAAGTACAAGTGCAGCGAGTGCTTTAAGTTTTGATGGTGCAAACGATCACGTTTTATTAGCAAACAATTTAAGCAGCTGGAATATTGGAAATAATTTCACAATAGAAACCTGGCTTAAACCTAACTCTGTAGCTTCAACACAATTATTACTATACACCGGATATGGCTGTATTGATTGTCCCGCATGGGCGCTTTCTATTGGCCCCGAAAGTACCTGTGG
Organism: uncultured Bacteroidota bacterium; assembly: GCA_937868565.1. Taxonomy (GTDB): domain Bacteria; phylum Bacteroidota; class Bacteroidia; order B-17B0; family Aurantibacillaceae; genus Aurantibacillus. The sequence goes on from CALMND010000306.1 coordinate 8,733, forward strand.
TTTATCAGGAGGAAGTAGTGGTAGAATTGTTTTTATGGCTAGTGATAAAACTAGCACAAACGCTATTGTACAATCGTTGGCCAATCCTACTATTGGAGTTTGGACACACGTGGCTGTTACTGGAAACGGTTCAACTTTAAAAATGTACGTAAACGGTGTCTTACAGAGTACGGCTGCTTTAACTTTTACGATACCTTCTTCTACCTACAGAAATATTGGAGCTGACCCAAGTGTTACTGGTGGGTGCAACATTAGATATGTTTATAACGGAACAATGG
>CALMND010000307.1 GCA_937868565.1 uncultured Bacteroidota bacterium
CTTATTTTTTTGGGGGAGTAATAAAGTATGTTGAATAAATAAAAGAAAAGGTAAAGTGAAATGCAAGCCCGAGTACACTTATGTATATAGCAAGTATTTTTAAGTTGTTAGCGATGCACTAATTTAATTTTATTTAGCCGAACATCAAAAGAATTACTTTTAATAAACAAATGTTCTGCCCTATAATTAAATCGCTACCCGTGGTAAAATGTTAACTAAGATTCGTTCTATTTGGCACGATAAGTAGCTATTATTTACAAAATGGCTCTGAATAAAAGGAATAAGCCGCCTGACAGAAGAATGGTTACTGGTAGGGTTAAAATCCAAGTAAGCGCTATGGTTTTGATGGTTCCTTTTTGTAAATTTTTTAGTCCTTTTTTAGCAACCATAGAACCTGCAACACCGGAAGATAACATATGTGTAGTACTCACAGGAACGCCTTTCCAACTTGCCAGGCCAATGCCCAAAGAAGCAACTATTTCAGCACTGGCTCCTTGAGCGTAACTCATGTGTTGTTTGCCAATTTTTTCGCCAACAGTTTTTACAATGCGTTTCCAACCTACCATGGTGCCTAAACCCAGACAAAGTGAAATCATAATCATGACCCATGACGGTGCATACTCAAATAATTTTTTAGCAGATTTTATCTCCTTCTCAAGTTCTTTTATTTCGTTTAAGCTTAAAGAGAGGTTGCCGCCTTTAATTATTTTATCGGTGTTTTTGGTAACTTTAATTAAATCTTTACGCAGTCCGAAACGCTCTGCCGGCGCTATTTGGTCAGCATCAAATTTACCCAACGTACTTTGTTCAAATGCCTTTGCAAACGAAATGATTTCGGCATACATTTTCTTTTCTTTAAGGGCTAGTACGGAAGTGTCCGCTTTTAACATGAGCATTTCAATTTTAGCTAAGTTGGCATTAACGCTTTGGAGATTAACACTCGAGTCGACCGAAAAATAACCCGGTAGCACGGCAATTAAAATCATCATAATTAAGCCTACTCCTTTTTGCCCGTCATTTTGCCCGTGGAAAAAACTTACCAATCCACAAGTAATCCACAACATTAATCGAATCCAAATGGGTGGTTTTTTTCCAGGGATTGGCTCTTTATAAACGGTTTCATTTTTTACCAAACGTTTAAAAATAAACATCACTATAATGGCGATAGAAAAGCCAATGAGTGGAGATAGTAACAAAGCCAATCCTGTATCCTTGGCTTTATCCCAGTTTACCGCGTTTAAACCGTAATCACCGGGTAAAAAGTAAAAAGCCATGCCAATGCCTAAAATAGAACCAATAATGGTGTGAGAACTTGAGGAAGGAATACCAAAATACCAGGTTCCGAAATTCCAGATAATAGCACTCAGTAATAAAGCCAATATCATGGCAATGCCGTGGTAAGGATTAGCGTCCACCAACACATCCATGGGCAATAAGTTAACAATGCCCATGGCAACGGTAATACCGCCCAACATAACACCTGTAAAGTTTAGCAAACCGCTGTATATTACGGCAACAGTTGGCTTCATCGAATTCGTGTAGATTACGGTAGCTACCGCGTTGGCTGTATCATGAAAGCCGTTGATAAACTCGAAAAAACAGGCTAGAAGCAAACAAAGTATTAAGAGTACCGTAAGTGTTGTGTCTAATCCGAACATAGTTTAAATTTTTACAAATGTAATTTATTAATACTTCTGAATGTTAAATTAAGGTTATGTGTTAAAAGTTAACCTGTGCTTGTAAGCGCAATAAATTGCCTGTTTGAAAGTTATTTTTTAAAGCACCGTCTTCATACCGTCTTGAAGAAATGGTATACATGGCAACAAATTCAAAATTTTTACCTGGCTGCCATTCAACGCCTATTTCATTTTCATGCACAATGTAACGTCTTGCATCTTTTTCGTGTTTTTTACCTCCGTCGTAATACTGTGTGCGTATAAAAGGGAAAACAACTTGTTTTTTAATTTTAATCATATAATTAAGTGTGGCATAGCCCCCTTCTAATGGCTTTTTTTCGATTGCATTGGTAAATTTATTGTATTGGGGACCATAACCGATATTATACTCTGCCATGATTCCAAATGGTCTTGGATATAAGATAAAAGATGCCGCTATGCGTTGATCGAGATAATTTTGATTTAAATTGGTTTTAACACCGGCAGTGATTTGATCTTTTGGTATAACCACCATACCTGTATAAGCCTGTAAAGCCGTTTCAATAATTTGCGAACCAATTTCAAACGGATAACAAAGGCGTGCTACGACATGCGATTCTTTATTTAACTCTGGCCGGTTGGCTGTTTGCCCATTATATGCTCCAAATGCAAAAACTCCGTAGTCTCCCGAACCCTTGTAACCATCTTTTACCAGCATTGAAAAACGTTCCCTTATTATTTTTGGCGCCCAATAAAAAAAAGCACCAATATCGCGTTCGTTAGAAAGAGCACTATTTAATGCGTCATTCCTGTCTAATGGCAAACGGTTTTGGCTGGATTGCATATTTTCAAAACCAAAAGGCACTTTACTCTGTCCTATACGAACTCTAAACTCATTCTTAGTATCTAAACCTATATCGAAGTATGCGTCTCTGATTTGCGCAAAATGCAAAGCAGTTGTTGAAGCCGAACTTGCAAAATCGGGTTGAATGTAAAAATAAACCTGCTTACTTAGTTGCCCAAAATAAATGATACGAATTCGTCGAAAAAAGAATCCACCATTACCACCCCAACTTCGGTCGCACTGTTCGCAACCCAAGTTTTCGTTGGTTTCTAACAAACGATTGTAACGAGCCTGTGCATAGCCTCTTATGGTAAATGTTTCAAACCACTGCTTTTTCTTTTCTTCAACAGGTGTGTTTGAAGTGAGCCCTTGTTCAACTTTAGTTTTAAGACTGTCCTGACTTTTTAACTGAGCACCTACAAATAAAAAACAAATTAAAGTTAATGTTACTATTTTTGTCATAAAGTAAATTTTGTGGCATTAAAGCAATTGTGAATAATTCTGGGTCTGCTAAAGCAATTGGTCCATGTTTCATCTCACCTGCGGGATAACCCTCAGCATGTAAATATGAAATCTCTTTTAATTTTAAAGCACCT
>CALMND010000308.1 GCA_937868565.1 uncultured Bacteroidota bacterium
TCACTTTTTTCAGACCTTCTTCACCTTTATAAATTGGAACAATTACTACTTGCGTAGGCGCTAATCTTGGTGGGATTACCAATCCGTTATTATCGCTGTGGCTCATAATCAAAGCGCCCATTAGGCGCGTGCTAACACCCCAGCTGGTAGCCCAAACGTATTCCAGTTTTCCTTCTTTGTTGGCGAATTTTACATCAAAAGCTTTGGCAAAATTTTGACCCAAAAAATGTGAGGTACCTGCTTGCAAGGCTTTGCCATCTTGCATCAACGCTTCAATACAATAAGTGTCATCGGCACCGGCAAATCTTTCACTTGCAGTTTTCACACCTTTAATAACCGGAACGGCCATCCAGTTTTCAACAAAATCAGCATAGACATCTAGCATTTTTTTTGTTTCTTCTATCGCTTCTTCCTTTGTAGCGTGGGCTGTGTGACCTTCCTGCCAAAGAAATTCGGCAGTACGCAAAAACAAACGCGTTCGCATTTCCCAACGAACAACATTAGCCCATTGGTTAATCAAAAGAGGCAAATCACGGTAGCTTTGTATCCAGCCTTTGTAGGTGTTCCAAATAATCGCTTCGCTGGTTGGCCTCACTACTAGTTCTTCCTCGAGTTTTGCATCTGGATCTACTATTAATTTGCCTTTATTATTGGGATCCGTTTTTAAGCGATAATGCGTCACAACGGCGCATTCTTTAGCAAATCCTTCTGCATTTTTTTCTTCAGCCTCAAATAAACTTTTTGGTATAAATAATGGAAAATAAGCGTTCACATGTCCCGTGTCCTTAAACATTTTGTCAAGTGCTTGTTGCATTTTCTCCCAAATGGCGTAACCGTGCGGCTTAATCACCATACAACCCCTTACAGCACTGTGGTCTGCTAAATCAGCTTCCACTACGATGTCGTTATACCACTTGCTATAATCTTTTTCTTTGGATGTAATAACTTTACTCATAAATTGGTGTCAAAAATAGAAAAATTACGGGGGATTGCTCTTAGAAATATTCTAACAAATCAACACAACCGTCATTTTTGTAAATTTAGTAAAAATGCCTCTATTCCACATAAGGGAGCAAAGATGAATGAAAAACGAATAATCGCTAAATAATTTTTAATTTTATGTCTTTAAAACAAATTTTATGAGCAGAAAAATATTGGCCAACGATGGTATAGATGCAATTGGCAAAGCGATGCTTGAAAAAGCAGGTTTTGAAGTAATAGTAGAAAAAGTCGCTCAGGAAAATCTGGTGAGGGAACTAAATGAAAAAGGTTTTGTTGCTCTAACGGTGCGCAGTGCGACTAAAGTTAGAAAAGATGTCATTGATGCTTGCCCAAATGTAAAAGTTATTGGGCGGGGCGGGGTAGGGATGGATAATATTGATGTGGATTATGCCCGTTCAAAAGGAATTCAAGTGATTAACACGCCGGCCGCATCCAGTAACTCTGTGGCGGAATTGGTTTTCTCGCATTTATTCAACGCCGTGAGGTTTCTGTACGATAGCAACCATGAGATGCCCATTCAAGGTGATGAAAAATTTGAAGATTTAAAAAAGAAATATGCCAAGGGGATCGAGTTGCGGGGTAAAACAATGGGCATTATTGGATTCGGAAGAATTGGTCAAAACGTTGGAAAAATAGCTCTGGGATTAGGCATGAATGTATTGACCTTTGATCCGTTTGTGAAAGAAGCTACTATTGAAATCGAAATAAACGGTTTGGATAGATCGGTTGGCGTACACACAAAAACTGTAAGTATGGAAGAAGTGATTGTGAAATCGGATTTTATTACACTACATGTTCCTGGTGGTGAATTGATTGGTGCCAGCGAAATAGCTAAAATGAAAAATGGTGTAATTCTCATCAATACAGCCAGAGGCGGAGTGATTAATGAAAAGGACTTGATAGAAGGATTGAACAGCGGAAAAATTGCACACGCATGTTTGGATGTTTTTGTGAACGAACCCAAACCTTCAGTAGATATTTTACGTCATCCTAAAATTTCGTTAACACCACATATTGGTGCAGCTACTAACGAGGCTCAGGAGCGAATTGGCGTTGAACTCGCTGAAAAGCTGATACAAGCATTGAGTTAAAATGGCCACAGTATTACCCTTTAAGGCATTGCGCCCAACTAATGATAAAGTGCATCTGGTAGCTTCCAGGAGTGTGGATGGTTATAACCCTTCTGAATTAAAAGATAAACTTACAGGAAATCCATTTACTTTTTTACATGTTGTTAATCCAGATTTTGATGATGGTGTTAAAACGAAACCAGGTTCTAAAGAGCGATTGGCTAAGGTTAAACGCCGGTTTAAATCATTTATTCGTGAAAAAATTTTAAAGCGTGATGAAAAACCTGCTTATTATATTTACCGTCAGATTAAAAGTGGAACGGAATACATTGGAATAATAGCCTGCACCAGCATTGATGATTACATGAACGGCGTTATTAAAATACACGAACAAACAATCACGCAGCGCGAAGAGAAATTAAAAGAATACCTGGAAGTCTGTGAGTTTAATGCGGAACCGGTTTTGTTCTGTTATCCGAACAACAAAGAACTGGACGATTACATTGCTGAGCGTTCAAGTCATAGTCCCGATTATGATTTTACAACCACAGATAAAGTAAGGCACACACTTTGGGTAACCAGTGATGATAAAAATGTAAAATTAATAGCGCGGTGTTTCGCGGCTATCCCTTCTATCTACATTGCCGATGGACATCATCGTTCAGCTTCTTCAGCACTTTTAGGAGTAACACGCCGCAAACAAATCAAGAATTATACAGGCGAAGAGGCTTTTAACTTTTATTTAGGCGTCTTTTTTGCTGAGTCGCAATTAAAAATTTATGATTATAATAGAATAGTAAAAGATTTGAATGGTATAACGGTTTCCGACTTGCTCGAGAGGCTAAAACTAAAATTTAAGGTTGAGGAAAAAGGAGAAACCGTTTTTAAACCAACACGAAAACATGAAATAAGTATGTACGTGGAGGGAAAATGGTATAACCTAATTTCTAAAGAAGGAACTTATAATAGTAGCGATCCCGTAGGTAGTTTAGATGCTTCTATTTTAACGGGTCATATATTATCACCAATTTTGGATATACACGATTTAAAAACCGACAAGCGGATTGCTTTTGTCCCAGGTATTAAAGGTGCAGGAGCCTTGAAACAAGCAGTTGATGATGGAAAAGCGGCTGTTGCTTTTGGTTTGTACCCTGTTACGATGGAACATTTAAAATGGATTGCCGATACGAATAATATCATGCCTCCAAAATCAACCTGGGTGGAACCAAAGATGAGGAGCGGATTAGTGATATATAGTTTTGAAGAGGATAATCAGTAACCCCATGTCCGTAAAAAAAAATCTTCTTAAAATAAAAAGTGAGTTAGCTGAAGGGATTCATCTGATTGCAGTTTCTAAAACAAAACCAGGTACCCTTATTCTTGAGGCCTACGAAACTGGTCAACGTGATTTTGGAGAAAATTACGTACAGGAATTGGTTGACAAATACGAGCAATTACCAAAAGATATTCGTTGGCATTTTATTGGGCATTTGCAAAGCAATAAAGTTAAATATATTGTCCCTTTTGTTCATTTGATTCACGGTGTTGATACTTTAAAACTTTTGCAGGAAATAAATAAACAGGCCACCAAAAGCAAGCGGGTCGTAGATTGTCTTCTTCAATTATTTATTGCGAAAGAAGAAACAAAATTTGGACTTTCATTTGAAGAGTGTGATGACCTGATTAAATCGGAAACCTTTTCGCAATTAAAAAATATTAGAATTAAAGGTTTGATGGCTATGGCCAGTAATACCAGCGATGAGGCTCAGATAAAAAACGAATTTGCAAACCTAAAAAAGTATTTTGATAAGCTTGTGGAATTAAGCAAAAACCAGAACACTGAAAATTTTCAGCCTCTAATATTAAGTTGTGGCATGAGCAGCGATTATCAGATTGCTGTCAAAGAAGGAAGCAACATGCTGAGAATTGGTAGTACCATTTTTGGAGAACGAGCCTAACCTAACTAAAATTCTTTGAAAAACGACTCATGAAATGTCCGGAGAAATAATAGCGCTACTTACCACTCTTTGCTGGAGTATAGGTATTTTTCCCTTCACTGAAGCTGCAAAACGTTTTGGTAGTTCTACCCTCAATCAATACCGTTTGTTATTGGCCTGGCTCATATTATTTGCAATATTGGTCATGTTTTATGGTATTAGCGTTGTTAAATTATTCACCTTACCTCATCTAAACAATTATTTGTATTTGGGATTGTCGGGCATTGTAGGTTTTACTATCGGTGATTTTTTTACTTTTAATTCTTTTAAAATGCTGGGGCCAAAATTAAGTAGCCTTTACACCACTTTCGCTCCCGGTGCTTCCTTGCTCGTTGGGTATTTGGTATTGAACGAAAAAATAAATGGAATTGGAGTATGTGGAATTTTTGTTACGGTAGCGGGTGTAATATGGCTTACACGATCCAAAAGCGATAAATCCGAGTCTGTGAAGGCAGGTTTTGAACGAAGCCTGAAAGGGGCTTTGTTTGGTATTGCTGGTGCCCTCTGTCAGGGTACCGGTTTGGTGTTATCAAAACTAGGCATGCAAAACATACAAGGAGAACACCTTTTGACCATGCATGCCGTTTGGATTCGTCTGATGTTTGCTTTTGCCGGAGCCTTTGTTTTTTCCATTATCAAAGGAAAATTCAAGGAGAATGCCCGTAGTATTTTCCAAAACCAGAACAATGGACTTCCTTATTTAATGGCGGGTACTTTGTTTGGACCAGTTGTAGGAGTTACTCTTTCTCTCGTAGCCATTCAAAGCATACCTGTTGCTGCGGCACAAACCATTTTTGCGCTTTTACCAATTGTGGTTTTACCTTTGAATTATTTTTATTACGGCGAAAAAATAACGGCACAAGCTTTGTTGGCTTGTTTGATTGCGGTTGTTGGGGTAATGATACTAATTTGGAGAGACAGACTTTTGCAATGGATATAGGAAAAAGGTTACAGGAAGAACATAGCAAGAACTTAACTTCTGCCATCGTGAAATATGTTGACGCTGATCCTAAAAAAATTAAAGTGTTGATGTCTCTTTTTTTGCATGGCGATTACACAATGTCTCAACGCTCTGGCTGGGCCTTGAGCGAATGCGCAATAAAGTACCCTGAATTAATTACCAGATATATGGGCCAATTGGTGAAAAAATTAGGAGAACGTAATCACCATCCGGCTGTATATCGCAATATTTTAAGAATTTTTCAGGCAACGGAAATACCTCAAAAGTACAGCGCAAAAATGGTGGAACTTAGTTTTGGTTTCGTTATGAATGAAACGGAACCAATTGCGATCAGAGCGTTTTCAATAACGGTGGCTTCTAATCTTTGCAAACAGTTTCCTGATTTAAAAAATGAACTACTTGTTATTTTAAACACATTGAGTCAACTACCTCAAAAACCGGCCATAGGGTATAGGGTAAAATCGGCTTTAAAAGAATTACAAAAAATTAAATCCTAAACTTTAATTCTTTACTTTTGCGCATTCATGTCCATGCAATTTGAATTAACATCTGATACCCTGGAAGGCTTGAAAGAAGCTATCGCCGGAAAGGATGCTGCCTTTTTAAAGGAACGTTTGCAGGAGTTATATGCACAAGACATTGCACTAATTATCAATCAACTTAATATTAGTGAAGCGGCCTACATATACGAACTTTTGGACGAGGAAACGGCGCCCAATGTGTTATTGGAACTGGATGATGATAAAAGGGAAGACCTGCTTTCCACATTTAGTACCAAACAGATTGCTGAGCAGATTGACAACATGGACAGTGATGACGCTGCCGATGTTATCGCAGAATTGCCGGAGGATATTCAGGAAGAGGTTTTGTCTCACATTGAAGACATTAATCAGGCCAGCGATATCGCTGAACTCATAAATTTTGAAGAAGGAACCGCGGGCTCTTTGATGGCGAAAGAATTGGTGAGTGTATATTCTTTTGAAACCGTTTCGCAATGTATAGAAGAGATTAGAAAAAAAGCGGACAACGTCGATGTAATGTACGCCGTTTATGTCTTGGATAATAGCGATCGTTTGATTGGGATGCTTTCATTGAAAAAATTAATTATTTCACATCCTTTAGCAAGAATTGAAGAGATTTATGAGCCGGACATACAGTTCGTAAAGACCACAACAACCAGTGAAGAAGTAGCAGAATATATGCAAAAATATGACCTCGTTGTTTTACCTGTTGTTGATCAGTTCGGGAGATTGGTGGGAAGAATTACGATTGACGACGTAGTGGACGTGATCCGAGAAACAGCAGATGAGAACATTCAGCGCATGAGCGGTATCTCGCACGATGTGGATACCAACGACCGTTTGTGGCGTTTATCAAGGGCTCGTATTCCTTGGTTGCTTGTTGGTATGTGTGGAGGGATTGTAGGCTCAAGAATTATTGGCACCTATGAACAACAAATTAAGATACATCCTGAAATGGCTTATTTCATCCCACTGATTGGCGCCATGGGTGGAAATGTAGGCGTGCAAAGCAGTGCTATTATCGTGCAAGGACTAGCCAACAATACCCTACTAAGTGACAACATATCACCCAAACTTTTAAAAGAACTAGGCGTAGGCTTAATAAACGGAATAATTTGTTCTGGTTTAATTTGGAGCTACGCCTTTTTAATTGAAGATTGGAAGTTAGCTGCCACGGTAAGTATGGCATTACTGACGGTTATTTTGTGTGCTTCATTTTTAGGAACTTTTGTGCCTCTGACGTTAAATCGTTTTAAAATAAATCCTGCTTTGGCCACCGGACCATTTGTGACTACGCTTAACGACATTATCGGCATAAGTATTTATTTTTTGATGGGTAGAATGTTGTATTCGGTTTTCTAAATCCCCCTGTTTTTTCAACCTTTAGAAGGTTATAAATCCCCAATGTTTGCAGGCTATCCAGCTATTTTTAAAATAATTTTTTTTATTTTGATTTATTTCGTAATTTTGCAATCCCAAATCCCAATACGGCCCGTTCGTCTAGGGGTTAGGACACGTCCCTTTCACGGATGAAACACGGGTTCGATTCCCGTACGGGCTACGATAAGAGCAAAATCCCACGTTTTTCACGTGGGATTTTTGTTTACCATAAAACTCAATCTTGCACCAATTAAGAAAACATTGATCTTTATGTTATATTAGGTGCAAATTAGGCTGTTTTATGGTTGCTAGGATCTCTCTTTTTGTGGTTGCTGTTTTTTATTGCTTATCCTTTAATGCTCAGGATTCATTAAGCTTTATTAAAAGCAAAACTAAAAGCATAGCCAAGATCGAAGGTAAGATCAGCTTCTTATTTAAGACTTACAATAAAAC
>CALMND010000309.1 GCA_937868565.1 uncultured Bacteroidota bacterium
GGATGGCGTAATAGGACTCTGAACCTTGAGAGAAGCGCTCACCCATAAAAGTGCGAGGCTAAATAAAATGATTTTCTTCATATTTGTTTATTTATGATGCGTAAATATGGGAATAATACTTGAAAGTTCTATTTCTATTATATGCATTAATCTCATTTGTTATAAGTAGTGCAAATACTGTTCCTTTATTTAGATTTTAACTTTTTTTAAATACTGCCATGGCTAAACATAACCAGCCGGCTACAAATAAAAGGCCACCCAAAGGAGTGACGGGACCCAGAAAACTGAGCCAATTCATTCCAATTAAATTACGAGTACATAAAAAATAAAGTGAACCCGAAAACAAAATCATTCCCCACAGAAAAAAATGATAAGCAAAATTGAAGAGTTTGCTTTGAAAATTGTTTTTTAAGAAGACCACCATTAACATGGCCAAGGTATGATACATTTGATATTTCACTCCAGTATCAAAACCGTTTAACTGGTCGGGTGTTATGAGGCCACCGGGCAGTTGATTTTTTAAGGCGTGAGCGCCTAAAGCACCAAGTGTAACGGCAATGGCACCGGAGATTCCTATAGTGCGTAGTTCTTTTGGCATTATTTTTTCGGAATGAGTGTTCATTATTTTACTTTCAATTTTGTTTACGCAAAGATCAAAATGATTCTTAGCGAAATTTGTTAAACAATTGTTTTGTTAGTGTCTTTTTCAAGTTAAGTTAACTTTTTTTTAAATTTCAATCTTGTTAGTTTGCAAAATTTATTTGGTAAACGACTGGCCACAATTTTCCTGTAACAAGTATTTTATTCGATATAGAGTCAAAAGCAATACCGTTTAACACCTCTGCTTTTTTTGATTTAAGTTGTGCTTTGTAAACTAACGAAGATAAATCCAGTATTCCGGTAACATTCCCATTTGACGGGTCAATTTTGACAATGAAGTTTTTTTGGTAAATATTAGCATAAATGTAACCTCTGATGAACTCCAATTCATTTAAATTATTGTAAGAAGTCGTAATTGTTTTAACAATTTTCAAAGTCAGAGGATCTATATAGCTTAATTTGTCTGTTCCGTCACTCATAATCAGATTGGTTCCATCAGTAGTAAGTCCCCAGCCCTCTTTGTTTGTGAATTTAAAATCTCCGATTTTCTTAAATGTTTTAGCGTCATAAATAAAACCTGTTTGATTTAACCAAGTAAGCTGATAAAGTTTGTTTTTAAGAATACAAATTCCTTCACCAAAATATGTGTCTTTGTCCAATTCGGCTTTTACGTTTATTTTGCCAGTTGTCATATCCAATATTCCAAAAACGGATTTTGTTTGTTTCAAATTGGATGGCGAGCCGGTACTTTCAAACACTTTTTTGTCATGAATTAATAACCCTTGAGTATAAGACGTTGTGTCGTGAGGAAAGCTACTCACAACAGAATATTCTATCGCTGGTATATCTGTAGGCTCAGGAATATTGATAGTTTGAGTCTCAGGATTTTTTTCGTCATTATTACAGCTAAGTAAGAGGCAAGATGCTAAAATAAGTATGAAATATTTATTCATTTTAATGTAATATCCAAATAATACTCTTATCCTTAGATTGCTACTAACTCATTTAACTAGCCACATTTTGCGACTACCAATAGTAATAAATTAGCGTGAAAATCTGCTTGATCTTTAGCAGAGTAACTTCGCAATGCCGTATTATTTCTTTTTTTGAAGAATTTCTTTCATTATTTCCTCATCGCTTTTACCAATAAAATTGATGGCACCCTTAGCGCTTTGTGCCCAATCGCTTTCAGGGTATTCGTCAATAATTTGCTGGTAAAGTTTTTTTGCTTCGTTTTCATTATTAAGGTAGGAAGGTTCGTCGTATAATTGTGCCAATAAAAAAATGGCTGCAACCCGATTATTAAAAGAGGGATAATCAGCAATGCACTTATCTAAAACCAATTTAGCTTGTGGTATATTATTAATAGATTTTGCTACCTGCGCTGTTTTAATAAGGAAAACAGGACTAAGAGTGTCACTCACACAATAGTAGGCAAAAGCTGTAAATGCTTCAATAGCTTGTTTTGCGGATTTTGGATCAATCTCGTTTTGCTTTAAAAGAATACTATCTATCTGACGCGCATCGGTAAAGAGCTTTTTGCAATCAATAAAATAATTTTTTGCGAGCCGTTGATCTGTATCTGTTGAAGTTTTTTGCTCTTCCTTTTGACTTTGCTCGTTATTTGAGCAGGAAAGGGCGGTAAGAAAAAGAGGTATTAAAAAAGCAGAAAACCTCATCACGTTTGTTATTTATGCTTTGGTTTATAAATTTTTATTTTGTAGTCTGCGGATATTTTTCCGATTGAAATATCTTTGAGTTTCCCTGAAATTAACTTGCGCTTAAAAGGGCTGATTTTATCCGTAAATAATTTCCCTTCAATGTGGTCGTATTCATGCTGAATGACACGGGCAATCAAACCGTCATATTTTTCGGTGTACTTCTTAAATTTTTCGTCGTAATACTCTATCGTAATATTTGGTTTACGTTTAACATCTTCTCTTATTTTTGGAATACTCAAACAACCTTCGTTAAAGGACCACTCTTCACCTTCTTCTTCTAAAATGCTTGCATTGATAAAAACTTTTTTAAAGGCTTTTAATTTCGCTTTTTGCTCTGGCGTAAATTCATCTTCTTCGTCATCCTCATCGCTTTCAGTAAAAGGTTCGGTGTCTACAATAAATAAACGAATGGCTTTCCCTACCTGAGGTGCGGCCAACCCCACTCCTTTGGCTTTGTACATGGTTTCGAACATATCCTGAATTAACTGCTCGAGTCCTTCGTAATTTTTGTCTATGTTGGTTCCTACTTTTCTTAAAACAGGGTCTCCGTAAACAACTATTGGTAATACCATATTTTTATCTGCTATAGTTTGGAGCCTCACGGGTTATTACAACGTCGTGTGGATGACTTTCTTTGACTCCTGCTGCTGTTATACGAATGAATTTTGCTTTGTAAAGTGCCTTTATATCTTTAGCTCCACAGTACCCCATTCCCGCTCTTAATCCGCCAACTATTTGGTATACAATTTCAGCAAGAGATCCCTTGTAAGGCACCCGACCACTAATTCCCTCAGGAACTAGTTTTTTGATATCGTCTTCCGCATCTTGGAAATACCTGTCTTTACTCCCTTTTTGCATGGCTTCCAAAGAACCCATGCCGCGGTAAGATTTAAATTTCCTTGCTTCGAAAATAATTGTTTCACCAGGGCTTTCTTCGGTTCCAGCAAACATTCCTCCCATCATCACTGTTCCGGCACCAGCAGCGAGGGCCTTTACTACATCGCCTGTAAACCTAATACCACCGTCGGCTATCAATGGAACGCCTGTTCCTTGGAGAGCGTTAGCTACACTAAGAATTGCTGAAAGTTGAGGGACACCGACCCCGGCAATGACCCGCGTGGTACAAATGGAACCAGGCCCAATTCCCACTTTTACGCCATCTGCTCCTGCCTTAACTAAATCAAGAGCGGCCTCGCCGGTAGCAATATTGCCTACTATAACCTGTAGGTTTTTGTATTTCTTTTTTACTTCCTTTAATTTTTCTATCACACCTTTACTATGCCCGTGTGCGGTATCAATAATTACGGCGTCTACTCCTGCTGCTACCAAAGCGTCCACGCGAGCCACGGTGTCGGCAGTTACTCCAACAGCAGCGGCAACTCTTAATCGCCCTCGTTCATCTTTGCAGGCGTTAGGGCGCACTTTTATTTTAATAATATCCTTGTAAGTGATTAAACCAACCAATTTATTTGATTTATCAACGATAGGAAGTTTTTCTATTTTATGTTGTTGTAAAATCTCTTCAGCTTTTTTTAGTGTGATGCCGTGTTGAGCAGTAATTAAATTTTCGCGTGGAGTCATTACCTGCGCGATTGGCTTTTTAAAGTTTTTCTCGAAGCGTAAGTCGCGGTTGGTAACAATGCCCACCAATCTGCTCTGACTATCCACTACAGGAATTCCCCCTATTTTATTTTCAGCCATAAGTTTCAATGCGTCATCTATGGTAGCGTTTTCAAATAAAATAACAGGTTCCATAATCATACCGCTTTCACTGCGTTTTACCTTGCGAACTTCATCGGCCTGAGCTTCAATACTCATGTTTTTATGCAACACACCAATCCCGCCTTCCTGAGCAATGGCAATGGCCAAACCGTGTTCGGTCACAGTGTCCATAGCGGCAGAAACGATGGGCGTATTTAGTTTAATGTTTTTAGTGAAATAGGACGAGATATCAGTTTCGCGCGGCAATACTTCTGAGTAGCCGGGAACCAATAAAACGTCGTCGTAGGTCAGTCCTTCAGGAACAAACTTACCGTTTAAAAAATTGGAAGCCATTGATATTGAATTTTAGATATAAAATTCGTGCAAATGTACGCTTTTTTTTGGAAAAAGGAAAAGACCTTTTGTTAAGGAAAATGGAGCGCAGATAGTCGGGAAAATAAAACACATTCGACAGATGAGGCGCAAAGCATAGCTGTTTGGCAGATCAAAGTTCTTCTCAAGATTTATTCGATTAAACGGACTTTACTTTTAAATTAGGTGAATTGGATACCTTAAACGCCGCTCAAGTGTGATTAAAATCGTTTATGGTGAATTTATTAGACTCCACTAAACAAGTGGTTGTTTAAAAAAAGCCACTACCAGAAAATCTCCAAAATCTAGTAGTGGCTTATTTTTTTGTTATAACTAAACAAAACCCTTTATAAAGAACGTACAGTGAAGTTATGGAAGAAAATTTCCGTTTTTTCCTGATTCAAATAAGTGGCTTATTTTGTTTGATAAGTGGCTGTTTAATCTTATTTCTAAGAATAAACGGGCACGCCCGCACTTCTAATTGGATTAAGACTTGTTTAGTCTTTCCAAAAACGATTCCTTTTTGCGGCGTGATATTTCGATTTTACTACCATCGGTTAAAATAGCGTATCCTCCGTCTTCCTTCAAAAACCGCACTACATGATTCATATTAATAAGATGATGATGATGAACTCGTATAAAATCGTTTTCGGGCAACAGTTCCTCATAGTGTTTAAGCCCTGCGCTTATCATGAGCTTACGTTTATCACTTAGGTAAAAAGTAGTGTAGCTGCCATCAGCTTCACAGCGAATGATGTCCTTAATATTTACAATTTCATAAGCGTTGCCAGTGGGCAAAGTAATTTTTTGATAATTCTCGTCTGCCCTTTTTAAATGCTGTATTAAAAACTGTAAATTAGCCATGTTTGGCTCGAGATTTTTCTTTTTTACAACTTTAGTTACAGCCGTTTTCAGCTCATCAATATCAATAGGCTTTAAAAGGTAGTCGCACGCACTGAATTTTA
>CALMND010000310.1 GCA_937868565.1 uncultured Bacteroidota bacterium
AACAGACGAAGTGGCAATCAACTCCAAAAAAGCATTTATACAAATTACCGTAATCACATGCATAAAGGTATTCACAAGGTGCAGGACTTTATTCTTAAAAACACACATGTAAAAACCTCCTTGCCTCAACTATCAGAAATAGCTAATATGAGTGATAGAAATTTTACGCGGGTATTTAAAAGAGAAACTGGTTTAACGGTAAACGAATTTATAACATCCGTTCGCAAAGAAAAGATAAATGAGTTAATCAAGAATCCTGATATGAGTCGCTCGCAAATAGCTAGTGAATGTGGACTTAAAAGCGAAAGGCAAGTGAGTAGGTTATTAAACTAGAATATGGAAAACTTGAAATACCCCATTGGGCCATTTGATCACGAAAACGAAATACAAGATTCCGAGATTGAAAAATTGATTTCGCAAATTGAAGTAATACCAAGTGAACTTAGAAAAATTGTGGCGAGCCTTAGCTTGGAGCAATTGAACACGCCATATCGCCCCGGAGGCTGGCAGGTCGGGCAAGTAATTCACCACTTAGTTGACAGTCATATGAATGCTTACTTTCGTTTTAACCTTGCTTTGACAGAGAATTCACCAATAATAAAACCTTACAAAGAAAATCTGTGGGCAGAACTCCCTTATAAAAAATACCAAAATGTGCCAGACTCTCTCAACTTACTAGAGGGCATTCATTCTCTTTTAGCACTTCTTATGCGCTCAATGAAACGTCAGGACTTTGATAAAACATTCTTCCACCCGGAAAACAAAAGAGTGTACAGCCTTCGAAAGGCTCTCGCGTTATATGCATGGCACGGAAAGCATCACCTAGCTCACATTAATAAACTCATTGAAAGAAATTTTGACAGATAAATGTTAGTTGAGAACTTGGATTTGATAGAAAAAACTGACTATTAACTTTAATTTTGCTAAAATTATTTATTTTCAAAACTCTTTTTTACATTCGGCTCATAATTTTTTAACTAATTGGCTGGGAGTCTATGGAAAAAACAAGTCACATATGGCAATTTTCAAGTGTTGGTGGAGTTAAACGTGTCAATTTAGAGTCTGGTGAAGATCTCCTGGCTCTTGACAGTTTAGATCAGAAATTATGGACCGCCCTAAGCTGCCCAGTAGAGGGACTTGAAATTGACTACAAAACCTTAGAGTTAATAGATCTTGATAAAGATGGTCGAATAAGGGTGCCGGAAATACTAGAAGCCGTTAAATGGATTACCGCTTTGATTAAAAATCCTGATGATTTGCTCAAACAAGAGAAATCGCTGCCCTTGACTGCTATTAACTTGAATACTTCAGAGGGGAAAAATTTGTACGCCTCCGCCAAACAAATTCTCAAAAATTTTGGCACACCAGATGCGCCTGACCTCAGTGTCGAACAAACCTCCGACACCGTTGGAATTTTTGCGAAGACAAAATTTAACGGTGATGGGATTATCACGGCAGAAAGTTGTGACTCGGAAGAACAAAAAAAATTGATAAAGGACATCATTACCTGTCTTGGAAGCACAACAGATCGTAGTGGTAAAAAGGGAGTTTCTGAAGAAAAATTAAAACTCTTTTTCGAAGAATGTAACATGTACTCCAAATGGCAAGGTAAAGCGGAGAGTGATGCTATGAGTATTTTACCCTTCGGTAAAACTACCGATACGGCTTTATCGGCGTATAACTCTGTAAAAATTAAAATAGATGATTATTTTATACGGTGTCGATTGGCGGAATTTGATTCACAGTCCACCGCTATGCTGAATACTTTGGTTGCTCGTTATGAGAGTATAAGTGCTAAAAATCTTTCTCTGTGTATAGATGAAATAGCCACCTACCCCATTTCCAAAATAGACGCTCTCAAACCACTATCCCTTGTTTCCGGTATTAATCCGGCATGGGAGAGCTCACTCACCACATTTACAAACTCTGTTTTTACATGGTTATTTCCAGATAAAAGTGAACTAACTGAGGAGGATTGGAACAGCATTTCTGAAAAATTTAAGGCTTATAATAACTGGTTGAGTGAAAAAGCGGGCGCAAATGTTGAACAATTAGGTCTCGACGCGATCCGCAAGATTCTTTCATCCACTCTTAAATCAGAATTAGAAGAATTGATGAAGCAGGACAAAGCCCTCGAGCAGGAAGCAGGAAATATTATAATGGTAGACAAACTCGTGCGTTACTATCGGGATATTTATCGCTTGCTTCGCAACTTCGTGACATTTTACGATTTTTATTCTCCTGATGAAAAGGCTATTTTTCAGAATGGAACTTTGTTCATCGATCAGAGAAGCTGCGATTTGTGCATAACCGTTAGCGATATGGAAAAGCACAATACCATGGTGGGTTTAAGCGGCATGTACCTTATCTACTGCGACTGTGTTTCACGATCAAAAAGTAAAAAAATGACGATTGTTGCTGCCATGACCAATGGCGACGTGGACAATTTAATGGTTGGCCGAAATGCGGTATTTTATGACCGGGATGGATTAGACTGGGATGCCACGGTTATAAAAATTGTAGAAAATCCGATTAGTATTCGTCAGGCATTTTGGTCGCCTTATAGAAAAGTAGCTCGTTTTATTGAATCCCAAATTGAAAAATTTGCATCAGAAAAAGAAAAAGAAAGCCTTGAAAAGATAACGGCCAATGTTGAGGAAGCTGGTAGTAAAGTCGTGGCTGTCACACCGCCAAAGGAAGCTCCACAACCATTTGATATTGGTAAATTTGTTGGAATATTTGCCGCACTTAGTTTAGCTTTAGGAGCGATTGGAGGTATTTTAGCCTCTTTTATTTCTGGATTTCTGCACTTAATTTGGTGGCAAATGCCAATAGCTCTGGCTGGAATTATGCTTACAATATCGGGTCCATCAATGCTTATCGCTTGGTTAAAACTTCGTAAACGAAATTTAGCCCCTATTTTGGATGCCAATGGTTGGGCTATTAATGCGAGAGCAATCGTGAACATACCCTTCGGGAACACCTTAACGCATTTGGTTAAATTGCCCGAAAACTCCAAACTAAACTTGAATGATCCTTTTAAAAAGAAGAAGAACCCTTTGGTGACAGCTCTCTGGGTAGTGTTTGGTTTACTTTTATTAATAGCGCTTTTTCTGTGGAAATGCGGGTACATAACACAGTGGTCAGGTTATTAATTTGAGAAATCTGCTGAAGTTCATGATATCAAAGTAATTTGGAATTAGAACCATATTTTAGTATAAAAGGCCTTTACTTTGTCCCGTTAATCAATTGGTCTACCGAAACTTCAAATAGTTCAGCAATCTTTTTTAAGTTTTTTAAATTGCAATTTATGATGTCTGACTCTAAACGAGATACAGTAGCTTGCGTCATTTTTAATTCAGCAGCTAAAAACTCCTGAGAATAGCCTTTTGCCTCTCTCATAGATTTAATTTTTGCTCCAATCATAACATTAGTTTAGGAAGTCCAAATGGATAAATATTAAAATATGTAATATAAATCATTACACAAATATACCATTTAGTAACATTCCTCAAACAACTATTCTACTAATAAAATAGACTTATTTGAGGATTTTTAGATAATAATCTTAATTTTTTGTACGTAAATGCCCTATAATATAGTACACGTAAAAAATCCAGCCTCACGTCGTTCAAAACCACCACTGGTGTTACTCTTAAATTTTTAAAGTATGGAAATAGTCTGCTTAAGTCAGTTTTCTCAAAATATTTATCTTACCACCAAAAAAAAAGAAATGGCGGTTATTAAGTTCGGTTAGATGAGTTTTGGTTAAAAACAAAAGGAGTCGTTAACAACGACTCCCATAGTATAAGCCAATTTTAATTTGGCTATAAACAAAAGATTAGCACGTTTTAATTCCCTTCAATTTCATCGGGCAGTTCCTTTTCATCTTCTAACTTTTTACCCTTCATTTTCATCTTGTGAGCTTCCTGTTTTTCAGTTTTCATTTTGTCAAACTTAGTCTTTTGATCGGCTGTTAGAAACCCGGAAACAGTTGTGTTAAATTTGTCGTTATTGGCTTTGGCTTCACTATGCAGTTTTTTCCTTTCTTCCGGAGTTGTGGAACCCTTCAGTTTTTCACGAATTGCCATGTTCGATTCTAAACGCTCTTTGGCAGCAACCTCCCACTTAGCCTTTTGATCTGCATTTAAGCCTAACTTTTTCTCAGCCCAGTTAGCGCCTTGTTTGGCTCTTTCGGAGGCATCCATTTCTTTACGATTATTTTTAGGGTGTTTGCCACTTCCCTGTTTTGACTCTTGCGCCACTCCGTTGTAACTTAGACCAACCAAAAGCGCCATTGCTAAAATTGTTTTTTTCATAATTGTTTTTGTTTTAAGATGTATTTAATCGAATAAAGTTTAAATATTAAAATAAATTTTCACATTTCTTGGCTAAAGCCATAAACCATGGGATTATTATACACGCTAAATCTAAATAAGGCTATTGACTGACAATATATATTT
>CALMND010000311.1 GCA_937868565.1 uncultured Bacteroidota bacterium
TTCTTGTCGACCTCATGCGCGTGCATTCAAATAGACAAGTTAAAAAAATGTAGCAATTTGTAAAAAAAATAAAGAAAAGAGTATGGCATTAATAAAAACTGAAGGCATGAAAATTGCATACATACTATTTGACAAAATAACTTGGCTTGATTTTATTGGTATTTATGACCCCATCAGCCGGCTAAAAGCAATGAATTATTTACCAGATATAACTTGGGATATTTGTTCATTTAACGATTCGGTTAAAGATAATTTTGGACTTGAGATAAAGTCACATAAAATTCGAAATTCTCTTTCAGAATATAATGCAGTAGTAATTCCCGGTGGGCTGGGAACAAGACAACTGCAAAGTAATAATGAATTTCTGAACTGGATTAAAACTGCTGAGTCTTGCGAGTACAAAATTTCCATTTGCACAGGAAGTTTAATTTTAGGGGCTGCGGGATTCCTGTCAAACAAAAAAGCAACAACAAATTTTGGAGAATACGAAGCATTAAGAGCTTACTGTAAAGAAGTTTCTACAAGCAGAATTGTTGACGACAATAAAGTCATAACGGCTGGTGCTGTTTCTGCATCTATTGACCTGGGTCTGTATTTATGTCGGAAATGGGCAGGAGAAGAAGCGCAGGAAGAAATCAGAAAAAAAAATGGACTACCACGGGCAACAGGTCAAGAGCCAATTGCCAGACTAACAGACTATGCCGGCTAGCTGGCGGCAGTTGAAATACAGCGGATTATATTAAATTTATGGTTTTATAAGTGAGATTAAGCCTATTAACATGAAACACAGGTTCGAGAATTTGCCGAATCAATCAACTCAAAAATGGTTCACATTAACATAGAATACAATAAATAAAAACTAAATTAATATGGTGTTTGTTAAGATCAAAACGCGCCTCACTGACCGACATATTTTTTTTCCTTTTCTGTTTTTTGGCTTGTTATGTGTTTCCAGAATGTGGTCACAGCCATTTGGCTCGCATAAAATTGCTGTCACGCCAAAGGTAAAACCGGCTTCCGCGATTAATGAGGAAAGTTATCGTTCTTTATTGCGTGGGAAGTACAGCGGTAAGTTCAAAACCGAGGATGAACTAAATAGATTCGTCAATTATTCTTTAGTTATCAAAAAGCAATTTTTCGAGTCGAATTACATTTATACCAACCTGCCCGAAATAAGTGCCTATGTGAAGGACATATTATATAAAGTAATTCCGGAGCGCTTATTAGATACGTCTTTAAAAGTATATATTGTAAGAGATCCTGATTTTAACGCATCCGTGTTGGGTGATGGTTCGGTGTTTGTGAACATTGGTTTATTAGCTAATATAAAGAACGAGGCCGAACTGGCTGCCATCCTAGGGCATGAGTTTGGGCATTTTGATGCCGAACATAGCTTAAAGAGCTACAATGAAATGGTGAAGTCGAAAGCCAATGCTGATGCAACGGGTAGTTCGGGCTATTACGGTTTATTAGCCAGTTTGTACGGGATGCATCGTCTTTCGAAGAAGTTCGTGGCAAATGAACTGGAATCCGATAACTACGCCATTAAATTGATGCGCGAAAAAGGATTCAGCCCGGAAGCCCTGCGCAACAATTTCAGAATGTTTCAAAAGGGGGAGAAGAAATATAAAGCACAATTAGGGTATAAAACCTCCTGGTTTTATTTTAAAACGCATCCCAGTAATGATAATCGCATAAAAAACATCGAAAATCAATTCGCCCCTGACGAATTAAAGGAAGGATTACAGTTTTTTTACAATGCAAAAACTTTTTTAGAAGTAAAAAACAGAGCGATAGACGAGTGTATTAATCTTAATTTTGAATTTAAGGACTATGAAGATTGCATTGAATTGGCCTATAAGCAACATTTGTTTTTTCCAGGCGATGAATTCTATTTATTTTTCCTAATCGAGTGTATTAAGCGCCAAGCAAATCTAAACCCGATTTTTCAAGAACGGTTATTTATTACGGGCAGATATGACCCCGCTTCGCTTCGGGATACTGTTTTACGAACAAATAGAATCAATATCGAAACTTCTAATACCAATCCCTGGCTTAGGCATGAAAGCTCAATTTTTTTTCA
The DNA here is from genome assembly GCA_937868565.1 of uncultured Bacteroidota bacterium. Classification (GTDB taxonomy): domain Bacteria; phylum Bacteroidota; class Bacteroidia; order B-17B0; family Aurantibacillaceae; genus Aurantibacillus. The sequence goes on from CALMND010000311.1 coordinate 2,084, forward strand.
CATGAAGGATTTCATTTACAACATGAATGATGAAGAGTTCAACCAAATACGAAATGACAAACTTAAAAACACAGATACACTGGAGTTTTTGACGAATACAGATGCGTTAAAATATTTTTCAAAAAAAATCGCACATGTTTCCAGCATATATAATTTGGTGCACCAGGACTCCTTGGGAAAAGAAGTTTTGAAAAGCGAAACTTGGAGCGAAATAGAAGAAAAGTTTCATGAGTTATCTCGATTGAGGGAGACAGTGCCTGGCGCCGTGATGAACTACACGAATAGCTTTGCGGCCATTTACAGCGTAGATTCCCGCTCGCAGTTAGGACCGTACGGCGGCCTAAATTTTGATATTGAGCATAGCCTGTACGTGGGTTATCTGGATTATGTCAAACGTATTAAATCAAGTATTAAGTGGTTTGATAATGTTGGTTTCAGGGATAAATATGACCTGAGTAATAGTTGCGCTCTGTTCGTAAATATACTTCCGTTTAGTGAAAATCAAAGGGAGGTGAATGAAACTAAATTTGATATGTTTAAAATTGACCCGGAGTTATTACGTATTTCAGCAACTTACCAAATAAGAAAACTTTTCTTTTCAAATATTATGTTAAGGACAGATGTTAAAGTTGCATTTGCGTCCGACGATGAAGTTTATACCAGGTGTTGTTTTGTGACTTATTGTCTTGACTTTGCTAAAAATACGATTAGATATAAAACCAACTGTCTTTATCTGAAAGCAGGGTCTACGTTTGATGAGGTTTACAAAGAAATTATAAATAGTTACTTTGATTTGGCAAACTAGTGGGAACAACGGATGGTAAATTTTTGTCCATTAGTTAAAATCTGAAGAAACACTTATTTCTTATCAGAAACCGTTATTTTAAATGTTATGGTGTGTTTTGCATCATCGTCATCTTGATGATCTTTACTTTTATTATTTTTATGTTCGTTACCTGAGCTTCTTTCATGATGGTGCTGACAGCCTTTGCCATTATTGGTACGCTGATTGTTTTCATTTGATAAAACAACGAGGTCTGTTCCGGTGAAATTTTCAGAAGGTGTATAGACAAATGTGCTGGCAGTGTTGTCGGTGTTTATAGATGTCACTGCAAAATTGTTGCTCTGATCCCTCACTGTAAATAGTTTATTATTGTTTGAGTTCGGTAAAGTATAACTAAACGATTCTTTTTGGCCAATGGTTACCTCAATGGTTTCACTTAATATAATATCGTCATTGTCTTCTTTTTTGCAAGACTGATTCGCATAAAGTGCCATACATACAAGCGAATAAAAAAGTAATTTTTTCATAATGTTTTATTTAGTAACCACATATAGTGACAACAAGTTAGCGCTTCTATCTCAATTTAACAAAAGCTATTTTCCTTTAAATTTCATGTCCAGATGTTAAAATGTAAATTTCCCGGCTTAAAACTTGTAAGTGTAAGTGTCCTTGTTTATATTCGATAAACCAAAAAACTATACAAAGATATTAACGAAAAACTAAAGCTATGAAAAAAAACTACAATCAAAACTTTGTTAAGGCCCCAGAGGTAAATAGTACCAAAGGGTTAAAAGTGCTAGTGATTTTATTTTTAACGCTAGTGAATAACATGTATTATTCTCAAATCACAACGTATTCGTTTACAACCTGCGGATTAACCGGCCCGGTTGGGCCGACTCAAGCTAACGCTAATACCGCATATTTAGCCACGAATTTAAATGGAAGTGTAACCGTTACGGGTGGAATACAGTCATTTACCATTCCCACTAACGGATTATACAGAATTGTGGCAGCCGGTGCTTCGGGTGGAGGAACAAATAGCGGTTTTGGGTGTCGGGGTAGAATAGTACAGGGTGAAATGAATTTTACTGCAGGAACGGTATTAAAAATTCTGGTAGGTCAGCAGGGTCAAGATGGCTCTAATAGTCCAACTAGCAAGTCTTCAGCAGGTGGCGGAGGTAGCTATGTAACCACGTTTACTAACGGACCTATTGTTGTTGGCGGAGGAGGAGGAGGATACCATTTGCCATTAACTGGTGCGGTAGCTTTATCAGATGCTCCTTTTACAAATAATGGAAATAATTCTTTATGTGGCACGGGTACTGGCGGTTTAAATGGTAATGGTGGAACTGGTAGCAACAGCAACGGATGGGGCGGCGGCGGCGGCGGATTTAATACCAATGGCACAGCTGCAGGAAATTGTCCGGGTACAGGTGGTACGTCTTTTGTGAATGGTGGTGCCGGTGGTGGCACTTGCAATAACACGAGCGGTGGTTTTGGTGGTGGAGGTGGAACTCACGGATTCACCGGCGGCGGCGGCGGCGGCGGCGGTTATTCTGGTGGTGGTGGCTCAAATCAGGGCTTTAGTCCTAATGCCGGGGGTGGTGGTGGAAGCTATACTTTAGCTGGAATGACAAATGTTGCGGACTTAGGATTAAATTTTGGAAATGGATTTGTAAATATTACGAGACTTTGTAATATCACACTCACAAACATAACCGTTAACGGTTATCCGGCTATTTGTGCGGGGCAGTCAACTACCCTCACAACCAATGCGGTTAGCGGTTATTCCTGGAGTACAGGAGCTATAACTCAGTCAATAGTAGTGACGCCAGGAGCAACAACCAGTTATACCGTAGTTGGTACGAGTTCTGCGGGTTGCGTAGCATCTAATGTCATAACGGTAACCGTTACTCCATCAGCCCCGGTTCTTTCTGTTATCA
>CALMND010000312.1 GCA_937868565.1 uncultured Bacteroidota bacterium
TTTTGATATTAATCTGGTTCGCAGAATAAAGGTAGTATTGCGGTGTTACACGTCTCAATAGTAATTCAGGCCGTGGGTCTTTTAGCCTGTTAATGTTAATGGCGATGCTATTGTAAGAGCTAAAGTGTTTTTTTTCAAAGGGAAGATCCAGGGTTGCGTTCCACTGCGAAAACTGCTTAAGATTTTCTTTAATAAAAATGATGCTATTAGCTCCTGTATTTCCCTGACGTATCATGCTTCTGATAGCATTCTTAGTGTGTGTGTATCCCAATCGAATTCCGTAACTTTTATAATTCAGTGTGCCTTCTACCTGATGATTTAATTCAGGAATTAACCGGGAGTTTCCAGTAATTGATGTTAGGGAGTCTATGTACCATAAAAAGGGATCTAAGTCCTGATATAAAGGACGATTAATTTTTAGACTGTAACTCGACCCGATTACCCAGTCTTCTTTGATTTTATATTCTGCTCTGGCCGTAGGAAAAACATTGAAATAACTCGTATCAATGATATACTTATTTAGCTTTTTGGACAGGCCTTCTATTCTGGAATATTCGATACGGCTTCCTAGACTGTAATCAAATTTCTTGACCTTGCCCGTTAGCAAAAAATAAACGGCAGGTACTTTTTCACTATAAATAAAATTGTTGGCATACTGACTGTAATCATACCAAATATCACTGTTATCAAATTTTGTTTTAATATTTACCTTGCCAATGTTCGTCACTTCGGCATACTTCGCACCAAATTCCAATTTATAATCGTATTTAAGTTGTTTCAAAATATCCAATTGCGCTGCATAAATGTCAATTGTATTTTTCCCATCGTTTACTCTAAGCGCGTTTACTGCATTTCCACTAAAAGGACTAATTTTTTCCTGAATCTGGTCGTAAAGATGAGTGAAAAAATTATTGTATTGCAGGCCTGCAAATAAAGTACTTCCTAAAGTATCTAAATTTAGATTGTAATTTATATTAAAAGAATGATTCAGATTATTTGTAGATCCATTGTTCTTAATGCTGATATTTGTTTTTTCTCCGCTTGGGATGAAATTGTCTCCGTTGTTTTGAACGGCCAAATTAAAGATAGTAAATAAGCCATCGTATTGGGCAGAAATACTACTTTTTTGACTCAAATCATAGGCAGCTCCAAGGCGATAATTTGAGACATTGGTGGACTTCGTGTCTTCTTGATAATAACTTTGAGTTTTGTAAGTTCCTGAAACGAGATCGAGTTGTGTGGAGTAAACATTATTGTTCCAATCTGTTCCTAAATTTAATCCATAGTCAGCGCTTAAGTTTAATTTCTTTTTGCGGTAATTCAAGTTTAGAGTATTGGTATTCAGGTAGTGTTTTCCGAAGGTTGAATTGTGCGTAAAAGTCCCCTGCCATCCTTCCATATGATTCGGTTTGAGTGTAACGATTAGGATTGATCTTCCACGTGCATCATATTTAGAAGATGGGTTCGTGACTATCTCCACGCTTTTGATTCGGTTTACCGGTAGGGTATTGAATTGTTCATAGGGAATTTGTTTTCCGTTCAGATAAATAAGTGCTTCGCCTTTACCAAAAACGTTTACTTTACCCGCGTTAATACTTAGCCCTGGCATTTTACCTAACAGTTCGGCAGCTGAAGACGAGGCCTCAAAGATACTATTCTCGATGTTTATTTTGGTGCCCTGAGCAGTGCTCTGAAAACTCGGCAGATGAGCACTTACCGTTACTTCTTTTAACTGATTAGATTTTTGAATACGAATATTTCCAAGATCAAGCAAAGGGGTATTGGCGTCCATCAATATTTGAATACTAGTGTCTTTGTAACTTGGGAAAATAAATTTCAATATAAACTCTCCTGGCTTAAGACTGTCCATTCTCAATCGACCGCTTTCAATTGGTTGAAATTTTACCAGCGATAAATCCTTGCCCGAAAACACAAAAGCCTCGCCACTAATACTTGTGTCATTTTCGTTTAAGAACTTGGCCACAATGGACCTATTTTGAGCCAAGAGTGCATTAGAGAGCATCATCAAGAATAGGGTAGTGCTTAGTTTTTTCGAAAGGTAGGTCATAACTGATTTTAGTGGTTTGCAGAAACAAAATTACCATGACCACTAAACTTATTCGAGCCAAGTAAATGACAAATCCAGCCAAATAATTCTAAAACCTGTTCTGGAATTTACTGTAAAATAATATTCCGACAAATAGCTGGAGAATTTTCAATTGTAGAGCAATTAAATTTAATAATAAATTCTTTTGTCGTGGCAGACGAACTCCACAGTAATTCATGTTGCGGGTATATTCACAACTTTTTGAAGTACGGGATAAACTTGGTTTGATGTATTGTTAAATGTAAATTTTAAGATCTATTCTCTCCTTTATTTCTCCCTTAAAAAAGATCATTCCAAAATAAAAAGCGTCCACACTCAGAGTTACTTCTCGATGCTGCTTTATTTCTTTCCAAGCGCTTGTCATATCTTTGCTCCAATAAATATCATCAAAAATGAAGACAGAATCTTTATTTTTTTTAGCGAAGGCTAAATTAAAATAGTTCTTAGTGGCTTGATAGGTATGGTTGCCATCGACATAAAAACAATCAATTGTTTTTATGTCGTCCAATATTTTTGGTAGCGCTTCGTCAAATTTTGAATTAATAAATTTAATGTTATCCGTTTTTGTTTTTAGCGCCAGATTTTTGGCGTACATATATATGTTTACAGAACCTTCAAGTGTTATAACTTGGTTGTTTTTATTTGGACTCGCAAGATATAACGTATTTAATCCCAATGAGGTTCCAAGCTCGACAATATGTTCGCATCTTAAAAAGTTAATTAATCGATAGTAAATTTCAGACTGTTTCTGCGTGCTAATACCACGTGCGGCTATCTCACTCACTTTTCTTTTGGTAGTATTGAACGCCTTTGAACCGGCACCAAAATCTTCTATTTCCAGAATAGTATTATCGTGTAGTAATTGTTTTCGAATTTTGTTTAATCCAAAGAAATCATAGAAAATGTGGGTATTATAAAAAACCTCTT
>CALMND010000313.1 GCA_937868565.1 uncultured Bacteroidota bacterium
ATTGCTTCCAAGAACACCGTAAAACCAATTATGCCCTACTTCGTGTGCAATAACTAGGTCAAGTTCCAACTTACTGGTGGCGTCTCCTATAACCGTTATGTTCGGATATTCCATTCCGCTGCCCGCCATAATCGTTCCGTCTACCGCAGTAACATGATTGTAAGGGTAATCGCCATTCAAATGAGAGTAAAACATCGTGGATTCGTTTACGTAGCTTAACGCATCTTTCCACAAATCAAAATTTTTGTCAGTAAAAAACACCCAGGTATCTATGGTTCGCTGTGTATTTGGCAAGTCAATCTGATCATGGAGCACATAAAATCGTTTATCTGCAAACCAAGCAAAGTCATGTACTCTGTATTGCTTAAAACGTACCGTTTTGAATTCTTTTGAAGACAAAGGAAACGACATGCCGTTTCCATTCCGTGTGTTTTTATCAATGTGATTAATGGTTTCTATCACTTTACTATTTAAAAAATCCTCCTCTACATCCTCATCAATTCTATCGCCAGTTGCAGCTAATAAATAATTTTTCGGTAAAGTAATTTTCACATCAAAACTCCCAAACTCGCTGTAAAATTCTCCCTGATCGAGGTAGGGCATCGGATGCCATCCATTCTTATCGAAAACGGCTGGCTTTGGATACCATTGTGTAATAAAATAGGCCTGTCCTTCATGACCCAACCTTGAGAATTTGGCGTCAGGAATTTTCACATAGAAGGGCGTTTCAATTATCAAGGTGTCCAAAGACTTTAAAGCCTCACTCAAAATTAATTTGCAGATGTCGGAATTTTCTTTGTCGTATTCCCATTTGATTGATTTGCCGTTTATTTTAAAGTCGAGACTGTCAATAAAACCCAGTTCCTCGGGTTTAGCATAGTACATTTCAGTTTTCCCTTGTTGCAATAATTGTTTGGCTAAAGCTGTGTTTTTATTTCTATAAGCATTAGGCCAAAGATGAAAATAAATAAAATCTAAAGAAGTGGCTGACTTGTTGATGTATTGTATTTCTTCTTTCGCAGACAAGGCGTTGGCGTTATCATCCAACCTAACATCTATTTTATAATTAACCTCCTGCTGAAAATAAGTTTGCTGCGGAATTAAAGTTCCTGATATAAAAAAAAACGCCCAGTAAATTACAAGGCGCCATTTTTTTGTATTGCATTTTTTTATCATCAATTAAGCACTTCGGCTAATTTTTTGTCCAATGCTTCTCCGCGAAGATTTTTATCAATTATTTTCCCGTCTCTGTCAAGTAGTATAGTGAGCGGAATGGACTGTATGCTGTATAATTTTACTACATCGCTTTGCCATTGTTTTAAATCACTGACTTGTGGCCAGGTGATCCCTTCTTTGGCAATAGATTCAATCCAACGTTGTTTATCCTGATCTAATGAAACGCCATAAATTTCAAAGCCTTTGTCCTTATACTTTTTATACGCTTTTACTACGTTCGGCATTTCGCCCAAACAAGGTTTGCACCAACTGGCCCAAAAATCAATCAATACAACTTTACCTTTCAAAGAGCTTAATGCAATTTCTTTCCCATCTGGAGAAGCTAAATTAATTTCAGGTGCCGGTTGGCCTATAGTAGTAGCCAACATTTTTGAAACAAAATCATGAAACATTTTAATGTTTTTATCATAGGGATACGTTTTTGACAGTCCCTCATCGAGGGACTTATAAATATCTGGAAATTTATCAGGGTCTAAGGCTTGTATGCTCATTAGAGAAGCGTATTTATTGGTGTTACCCTTTAGTTTTTCAATAATTAATTCATTACTTATTTCCATTATTTCGTTATAAGGCGCTTCAAAACTTTTACTAATTGAATCCATCCTTTTTTGGTCATTAGGATTAGCCGACATCAACATTTGACCCACTTTATTAAGGGAATCCAATTTCATCTCTCTTTTTTTCGCTATTTCGTTGTATTCGATAAACAGTTTTGTTTCTTCTGAGCCTTCTACTTTATAGGAATTTCCCAGATCCTTTAAATCCCCAGTTACTTTGACTTTATCCGCTGTGTCTAAAACCAGCATAGCGAAATTTTGCGCACTTTGCTTAATACGATAGAAACCTATTTTCGGGTTGTAATTCGAAAATTCGAAATCTCCCTTCTCGTTAATAATTGTGCTGTCAACTACTACGGGTTGTTGACCACTTAATTTTTCCAGATAAATGGTTTCGCCATTTGAGTTGGTGAAATTTCCTTTTAATTCAAAACTGCCGGTTTTTTTATCTCCACTACAGGAAGCCAACAGGGTAAGGAATGCTAAACAAATAATTATTTTTTTCATTGATTGGATGTTGTTTGTCTTTTTATTTTTCAAGTGTTTCTTTTACTAATTTATTGAGTAATTTCGGATCGGCTTTACCCTTGCTTTGTTTCATCACTTCTCCCACAAATAAGCCTAACAAACCTACCTTCCCATTTTTGTATTCTGTTACTTTTTCCGGGAATTGAGAAAGAGCTTTATTAATTAAATCCTGCAACTCGCTGCTATTACTGTTTTGAACTAAATCCAATTCGCCAGCAATTTGTTCGGCGGTTTTAGTTGGCTGTTGAATCAACTCCGGAAATAATCGTTGTGATGCGGCAGAATTACTTATTTTACCCGAATCAATGATGGCAATAATTTCGGCTATTTTTTGGGCCGTGAGAGTAAATTGGTGAAAATGCATAGCCCTCTCATTCAAATACGATTTAATCGGTCCCATTAGCCAGTTAGCTGCGGCCTTGTAGTTTGTTGTGTGTTTTGTTAACTCGTTAAAATAAGTGGCTACTTCTTTAGATTCTATAATTTGTAAAGAATCATAATCACTCAATTTATATTTAGTTGTATAAGTATGAAACAATTCGTCCGGTAATGTTGGCAGAGTTGCTTTTACGGCACTAATATATTCCTGAGTTACGAAAACAGGCTGCAAATCCGGCTCCGGAAAATAACGGTAATCGTTGGCACTTTCTTTGCTTCTTAAAGAAAAGGTAAGGTCTTTTACTGCATCAAAACTGCGGGTTTCAACGGCGATAATTTCTCCAGTCTCTATTAAATCAATTTGTCTTTTTATTTCAAAATCAATCGCTCTTTGCACATTCCTGAAAGAGTTCATGTTTTTTACTTCCACTTTCTTTCCAAAACCCTCGGCTCCTTTTAATCTTACGGAAATATTTGCGTCACATCTCAATGATCCTTCTTCCATGTTGCCATCACAAATCTCAAGATACTTAACCAATTTCTTAACTTCAGTGAGATAAGCATATGCCTCCTCTCCCGTTCTTAAATCCGGCTCCGTAACAATTTCCAGTAATGGGGTGCCTGCACGATTTAAATCTATAAGTGTATCATAAGCATCAATATCGTGCATACTTTTACCAGCATCTTCTTCCATGTGAATGCGGGTAAGATTTACTTTTTTCAGAGAACCGTCTCTTAGTTTGGCCGTAATAAATCCTCCGTTACAAATAGGCGTTTTATCTTGAGTGATTTGATATCCTTTTGGTAAATCTGCATAAAAATAATTTTTACGAGCAAACTGATTTTCTTCACGGATATT
>CALMND010000314.1 GCA_937868565.1 uncultured Bacteroidota bacterium
TTTATATTTGGTTGTAAAAAACCCTGAGTTAACATCAAGGTGCCGCCATTCTGAGCCAGAGTTTCAGTAAAAGGTTCTCCAACATTATCTGTAAGATAAAAACCAGTCGTTCCAATTAACCTGTCGCTTCCAGCAGAATTAATTACCTGAGGGGTAATGGTTTGAGACCAGAACTTACCAGAATTAAGCATAAGGATTATTAAAAATATTTTCTTCATTTTCTGACGTTTATATTTTATTTCTGTGCAAACTACTGATTAAAGGTTGTCATAATTGTTCCCATCCAAAAATAATCTGCGAATTGTCGTGTAAAACTAACCTCTGTTATATGAGAGCCAGCAAATGGATCGCCGAAAATACAATGAAAGAAAACAACATTATCCGCATTCGTGTATATCGGAGTAACCCCTGATGCCAGATTATTAAACGCTTTATTAACAGGAGCTCCAACATTATTGACTCCTGTACAATTGCAAACCTCATCTCCGCTACCACCTGTTCTGTTAATTCTCCAACCTCCATTGGTTCCATCCCGTTCAAAAGTCATTATGTCGGTTCGTGCAACAATTTCGCCCGCTGTAAAATTTGTGGTGTATAACCTACGGATCATCATACCACCAGAGGGATAATTTGCTGGTTGACCTGTTCCAGTTTCGCTACCCATTTTTATGAGACCATTTCCTTTGATTCGCAGTAATTCATCACTGGCCGCTACACCGGTTCCTGCAAAAAAAACATGGTCGCTACCAACATGAGCTACCTGATATCTTAGAGTGTTTGCATTAATTCCAAACCCATAAACTTGGTGGTCGTTGTTTGCATCTTCCCATAAAACTATTTTGCGGGTTGCGATCGTATTATCAAACTGTAATGGCGCATTAGGAGACGCCGTGCTAATTCCAATATTGCCGGCTGCTGTCATCACAAAATAAGGATTAGTATAGTTAGAAGAATGTGATAAAAACAAATTACCATTGCCCTTAATACCAATATCATAAATACTACCGACAGTAGTATTATTGAATCTCAATATTCTACCTTCTGTATTTGAACCGTAAGTTTGACCGGCAGTAACTACATTAATTTCAACAGGCATAGAACCTCCAATCACGTCTTTACCATTTCTTAATATAATACCTCTTCCGGAACTAAGAGCATCTATATCTAAAGCCGCAATTGGTGTGTTTGAATTAATGCCTAGTTTACCATTTGCAAAATCTCCATAAATTAAAGGTGTAACGCTGTTTGAAGAATTAGAAATATATAGTTTATTAGACCCTGTTTCATAATAGCCGGCACCACTTCCAATAAACACATTGGAGCTTCCAGTTGCTGAGTAACCGGCCTGATGTCCCACGGCCACATTGTCTGAACCCACACTATTGGTATATAATGCATCCCGGCCATAAGCTGCGTTTGCATCTCCGGTTATATTTCCTCTCGAAGCATTTAATCCAAATGCGCTGTTAAAAATACCAGTTGAATTTAACATAAGGGCATCCCCTCCAAAAGCCGAGTTGGCATTACCGTTTGAGTTATTTAACAAAGCTCTGTAACCAAACGCTGAATTGGTATTACCTATAGTATTAACATTTAAAGCCTGATAGCCAAATCCCGCATTACCCGTTCCTCCATTATTTGCAGCACCACTTAGATGTCCCAAAAACACATTTTGTGTTGAAGGACTAATGCTACCTGCTTTTTGGTTATTTACTCTAAAGTTAAGGTCGTTATTATCAGTAGTGCCAATAAAGTTTAAACTGGGCGTAATACCAGCATTACCGGTTAAACCCCAGCCGCCTCCGGCCGTTTGCCAACTGGCGTTACCACTAGCATCAGACGTTAATACTTTTCCGGCAGCTTGTGTGCCATCTACTAATTTAAAGGTACCGTTTACATCTAACGTAGCTGTTGGTGCCGCAGTATTAATCCCTACTTTACCATCACCTTTTATAGCCATTCGAGTAGTAGAATTTGTAACAAAAGAAATACCATTATTTACTGAGTTCCCCGAAGTAAATTGCAAGTTGCCATTACCGGTTGGGTTAGCGTTTACGTTCACATTTGCATTGGTTGCCGTAGTAACCATATTCAAAAAATTAAACGAATTAGACGTAATATCGATAGCCGCGTTTGTGTTTGCTGAATTGGTGTTGGCAATCCCAATTACCGGCGAATTGTCAGCAGAAGATACGTCAAATTTTGCAATCGGATTACCGCCAACACCTACCCCAACCTTTCCATCATTTCTAACCACAAATAATGGTACTGAGCTAAAATTTGTTGCTAAAATGGCGCTGGCATTGGACACGTCTGTTTTTCCACGGACAATTATTCCCCCTTGAAAAAATCCCGCAACGGTGCCTAAAGAAACTGTGTTGGTGTTCATCGCGGCCAAAGAATTAAAAGGTCCGGTATTGGTAACATCTAAACCGGTTCCTATTGAAGTTATAGATGCTCCTACGCCAAAACTATGCGTGTTGCTGATAGCTAAACCTCCTTGACCATTTGTATTAACGAATAATGCTGGCGCTGCATTTGCTGAATTGGAATTTAAAATACTTACTACCGCTGTTGCAGCAGTCGCAGTTCCGGCTACATCTAAACGACTGTTAGGATTGGGGGTTCCAATACCTACATTCCCATCATTTCTAACAACCATAATGTCAGAATTGGAAGCGTTTTGCGTTTTTAGGACATAGCCGGTATTTGCATTATTTTTTCCTCTTGCAATAACACCACCGTTAAAAATTCCGGCATATGAGTTGGTATTAGCAGAGTTAGATTGGGTAGCAATGAGAGCATGGTCGTTTCCGCCAGACCCCGCATCATTAATCGCTACACCATTTCCACCTGCAGCGTTTACAGTAACACCTTCGCCAATAGTGCCAGTATGATTTATTAAAACGGCATTGTTACCACCCGAACTATTTACTTCCAAAGCTCCAGTTGACACCAAACTGGATGTATTTACTATTTTAACTACTGCCGTAGTGGTGGTAGATGTGCCTATAACTTCTAACCTGCTGTTAGGATTTGGAGTTCCAATACCAACGTTACTGGAAGATGTTGTCAAGGCTACGGTGCCTCCCGTTTGCGTCCAAGGGCTTAGACCACTTAAATTAACTGAATTTGTTGAAGGACCCGACGTCAAAATACTATTTGTGAAGCTAAGATTTGGAGTTATATAGGTCGAAGAAGTTCCTGATGTTAAAGAGCCCGTTGTTTGACTGTAAGCGAAAGTTGGTTGAGGTACACTCACGGTAAAGAGATTGCCAGTTGTTGGCGAAACCACCGCAATTCCTGTTCCCGTAATAGTTGGATTGACTGCGACCGGGGCGCTTACAGTAAAACTGTTTACGCCAGACGTTACACTTATTGCACCTTGCGGAACAATAGTTTGTGTTACTTGTGCAGGAGAACTAATGGTAAAGCTATTCACACCAGGTGTAACCGAAACTGCCCCTTGTGGTATTATTGTTTGTGATACTTGCGATGGCGCGCTAATCGTAAAACTATTTACACCAGATGTAACTGATACAGCGCCTTGTGGGATAAGAGTTTGCGGGGTAATAGCAGGTAGAGTAACAGTATTACCTCCACTAACACTTAAACTATTATTGGTAATCGACAAACTTGGTTGTGGCACATTAATACTAAATGAATTGACTCCTAACGTAGTTGTAATTGCCGCACCAGATGTTACGATGGAAGCAGCGGGTACCGAAGGTAAAGCAACGGTATTGCCGCCACTAATACTTAAATTATTACCTAAGACATTTAAGGTGGGTGTGGAAGAAATGGAAAAGTTAGGATAGGCACCACTAACATTAACATTGGAGCCAGCAACTAAAGCAATCGTCTGGTCGGGTGCCGTATTAATAATGGTTCCGGAATTAATTGCAATGCCATTACCAGTTGTTAAAGTATTACCATTATTGGCATTTAACGCATAAGAATTTTGCCCTATGGTTAATACATTGTTCGTATAAGAAGAAGGCACCGTTTGTGCGTGGAACGCGTAAGGCACGGAGGTTAATTGTTGTGGCACTCCACTCAAAGTATAATTTGTACCGCCAGATGCATCAACCGAAACGGCTAAAAAATAAGGTCCAGGCTGACCAATGACACTGCCAAGGTTAGAGTTTTTGCCAATTTGGGTACTGAACATCCCGAAGGAATTTGTGGTAACCGTTTGTTGTTCACTAATAATTATCGAACCGCTGGAGCTACCTTGCAGTAAATCAAATTTCAGACCAATAGTTCCAATAATAGGCTCTCCTTTTGCATCGCGTACAACCCCCTGGTAGTTGATGAGCTGCGGGGATTGGGAGAATCCCAAGTTAAAAATTAAGAGGCATAAGATAATTAATCTAGTTTTCATATTCTTTTTTTTAACTATTAATAAACCCGATGACCTGTAAACC
>CALMND010000315.1 GCA_937868565.1 uncultured Bacteroidota bacterium
TTCTTCTGGAGCACGATGAAGACAAGGGACAACCTGGCTTTCAGGATGATCAACCGCCAACTTCCACATATGACCAAGTCCTAAGCTGATAGGTTGCGCATTGGGTTTAGGCTCATAGTGTAAATCAAAGAAGTGTTTCCTTAAAAAAGATTCAAATCCGTCATCGGTTCCACCATATAATTTTTTGAGTTCATTTCGTATTTCGGGCACATGCACTTTTTGAATAGCCTGTGAATTTGGTAATATCTCACTCGACTCACCATAATAAGTGCATAAAAACGTATCCGTTGGTATTGGTGATTGGTCTACGTGAAAAGAATAAACATCGGTTGGAAAAAATCGGTAGGTGTCATCTCTGTCATAGCACTTAATCAGGTTAAGACTTGGAGAAGCTCCATGAGCCTGTAACAAACTCAAGTCATTTATAAGAATTTCTCGGGCAAGTTGCCCTCGTTCGCTCAACTGAAGTTTACTAAGCTCCTCCTCATCAAGTACCTTTATGTTTTCGTTTAGTTCTACCTTTTTAACAATCTCAGAAAAATCACCAGTAAGTTCACGCATCCAGCAAATTGCGTTCGTTTCACCATAAAAAGGTGTGGTAACCAGATCTTGGAAATTAGTGACACATTTAACTTGATTGTTAGCGTGAAATATATCTGTCATAGCGAGTAATATTAGGCATAAAATTTTTGAAAGAAAACGAAATTCTCAACCATAAAATAAAATTAAAGGCGGTTGAGAATTTTCCAAAGCCTGTGGTGATTTTCAAAATTAGTTAAATGAAACCCTTTTGCTTCTAATAAATTTCGGAATTTCTGCATTCAAACCCTACTGGCAATTTAGTGAGCAACAGAATTGGAATGAAGAAAAAACAGAAATCGAATGCTCACTCTTATTCTCATTTTTAAACTCATTAATGAAAAAGAAAATGAAGGAAAATCAGAGGTCGACTGCTTATTTATAAAACAAAATAGCTCCAAATTACTCTGGAGCTATTTTGTTTGAGTGCTTTCGCACTATCTCTCTCGAAAGTCCACCGGACTTTCGCCGTACTCCCGACCGGAATCGAACCGGTACAGCCGTGAGGCCACAGGATTTTAAGTCCTGCGTGTCTACCTGTTCCACCACGGGAGCATTTTTGGACAACTATCCTAACCGTTGCCGGTCTGGATTAAAAAAGGAGCTTTTCAGCTCCTTCTTTTTGAGCGAAAGACGGGTCTCGAACCCGCGACCTTAACCTTGGCAAGGTTACGCTCTACCAACTGAGCTACTTTCGCTTTTTCCCGAGGGAGTGCAAATGTAAATAAAATTTCATAAGCCCCCAAAAAATAAATAAATTTGGATATATATTAAGTTATTGAAAATCAATCGTTTCATCAAATACACTTCTTTTATAATCGGAGCGCTGGCAACTTTTGTTCATTGCAAAAAAACAAGCATCCAGCATAACCAAACTGTTTTGCAAACGCCCGTAGAAACAAGTATTCACAAAAGCGCTTGGCTCAATAAAAATACCGGCTTCTTTTGTGGAGGAGAAAAAAGTGAATCCGGTTACATTTATAAAACGATTGACGCTGGCCAAAGCTGGACAAAAGTGCACACCGAAACACAAAACAGTTTGTATGATATTTATTTTGTAAACGATAGCATAGGTTATTGTTGCGGAGAAGATATGTTAATTCTTAGAACCAATAATTCAGGAATTACCTGGTTTTCTACCGGCAATAAAATAAATTCAGATGGATCGTATTATGGAACTTTGCGCGGGATTTACGGTAACGAAAAAATTTTGTTGTTTGCTGGTGGCACGAATTTTAACATAGGAATTATTAATTGGATTCGTGATGGTCTTGTTCAAACTTCCTGGAGTGGGTTTAAAGGGCTTACCAATGAAATGCGTTGCGGTATGGTATTGGGACAAAACAAGTTTTACAGTTTCGGATACGGTGCCGCCTGTAAAACAATGGACAGCAAGAATTTTGAATCAACTTTAATTAATGGAGATTTTTTTACCGCGTGTTCGCATGTAAATGCCAACACTGGTTTTGTGTGCAGTTATAATGGTGCTGTTTATAAAATAGATAGTTCAGGCAATTTTAAAAATTTATTCCAGCATAATCGCTTTTTTAAAAAACATATAAATTTTAACGGTATAGCTTTTGTAAGCGAGAGTATGGGTTGGGTAATCGGCAATAATGGGGTTGCGTATGAAACTTATGACGGAAAAAACTTTAGATCCATTAACTTGCAAATAGAAGAAAATCTAATGTCCGCTGTGCTTAATAAAAACAATGAACTTGTCATTTCAACTTCCAAAGGAAAGTTGATAAAAATGTCAATTTAAAAACTGAAAGCTACGCTGTACTCAAACAAATCGGCCTGAGCCAGATTTGCTTTTATGAAAGCACCTACTTGCAATTGGTATTTTATGTGATTGAGGGAATTTTTTTTCTTAAAAGGATAATAAACCAAACCCAGGCGATTAGTACTAAAGGCTTCTAGCTTCTCACCAAATTTATCCCAGGTACCCTCAATCTTTTTTTGTTTAATGAAAAAAGGATTATAAACATAAAATCCAGCTTGGGCACATAAACCAAACTTTCCGAAAACGAATTCATGTCCTACAAAAATCAATCCTGTAAAGGCATTCACTCTTGGGTTTTTCAACCTCAATTCCTGACTGGTAATGTAATCGTAAAAACTTGTGTAATAGGCGCAGGTAACACCCAATTGAAACACATGAATGTTACGAAAAGATTTTGAAAACCAGGTGGATAAATGATAACTGGGATAATTGGGTCCGCCAATGGCTTTGGTCGTCGCTCCGAATTCATGCATACCTACTCCTAACTTCACAACCACGCCAGATTTGTTTTTTTGTGGAACAGAAGTATAGCGATGTCGTTCTATATTACTTGAGGTTCTTAAACCCATATGCAGCGCTAGCAAGTTTAAACCCACATTAGGCAGTTTCGTATGACCGTTTGAAAAATGTATCAAACTTGCACCTACTGTATACTCCAGATTTTTTGCAATTTTGATTTCACGGAGCAAAGATAGCGTGGTCATATTCACAAAGTGCGAACCGATGTAATAGTTGTTTGGATTTTTTATTAAATCAAATGGTTTGTTAAAATAAGCCACGCCCAGACCAAATTTTTTTTTCCATTTCCGTTTTGGGTGTTTGCTATTCAGTTCCATCGTTGGCACAAAGCCAACCACGTTCCCAAATTCAGTGGGATTATTAAACAAACCAAAAAACAATTCTACCCCACCCTTTGGATAATGAAAAAACTGATGCCACTTATCTTTACCATTAAATTGCCGATTAAGTCCCAGGCAGTTAAGAAAAGCGAGCTGTCCCGCAGGTGCCGTAGGATAGGTTTGTGGAATATAGCCTAAATAAAAATTCAGTGACGGAACAAGATTATTCTTCGGCAAAGTATCTTGCGCCTTCATTAAATGGCCCAGCCCCATAAAGAATGCGCAGAATATTATCTTCATTTTACTTATGCTAAGGCCTGTGTTTAATCGCCAAGCGCCCTTTTAATTTCGCTTAACTTTAAAAGTGCCTCCACAGGGGTAAGCGTATTGATGTCCGTTTTTAAAATATCTTCTTTAATATGCTGCAACAAGGGGTCGTTTAACTGAAAAAAACTCAATTGCATGTCGCTTTTACTTTTTGCTTTTACTTTTTCACTTCCATTCACAACTAAACTTCCAGTCTCTTCAAACTCAAATTCATGTTCCCTTTCCAGTTTTTTTAAAATAACATTGGCGCGTTCAATTACATAAGCAGGCATACCCGCCATACGGGCCACATGTATTCCAAAGCTGTGTTCGCTTCCCCCTTCGGCCAGTTTTCTTAAAAAAATAATTTTGTTGCCGCTTTCTTTTACCGACACATTGAAATTTTTAATGCGCGGAAAAAAAGTATTCATATCATTCAATTCATGATAATGTGTTGCGAACAAGGTTTTAGCCCTGTTCACGGGTTGATTGTGAATGTACTCTGCAATGCTCCAGGCAATGGAAATGCCGTCGTAAGTGGAGGTGCCCCTACCGATTTCATCCAACAGAACCAAGCTCCGATTACTTAAATTATTCAGAATACTTGCGGTCTCATTCATTTCAACCATAAAAGTAGATTCACCCGAACTAATGTTATCAGTTGCGCCCACCCGGGTAAATATTTTATCAATGATGCTTAATCTTGCTTCTTTTGCGGGAACAAAACTCCCAATTTGAGCCATTAATACAATTAGTGCGGTTTGTCTCAATAGGGCCGATTTACCACTCATGTTGGGGCCCGTAATCATCATCAGCTGCGTGTTGTCATTATCAAGGTAAACCGTGTTACTTACATACTCGGTTCCAACAGGCAATTGTTTTTCGATGACAGGATGTCTTCCTTCAATAATATCCAAAGCAAAACCCTCATTAAAGTGAGGACGCTTATAATTATTCTCCTGAGCCAGGAAAGCAAAACCACATAACACGTCTAATTTGGCTAACAGACTGGCGTTTTGCTGAATCGGTATAATGTATTCTGTTAAATCGCGTACCAAAGATTCAAATAGTTGTTGTTCGATCAAAAGAATTTTTTCTTCAGCACCTAAAATTTTTTCCTCATACGTTTTTAATTCAGGCGTGATGTATCGCTCAGCGTTGGTTAAAGTTTGTTTACGAATCCAATCAGCAGGTACTTTATCCTTATGCAGATTGGTTACTTCCAGATAGTAACCGAAAACATTGTTGTAAGAAATTTTTAAAGACGAAATTCCTGTTTTCTCGACTTCCCGTTGCTGTATTTGCAACAAATAATCCTTACCATGAAAGGCTATGCTACGCAATTCATCCAGTTCAGTATGAATTCCCTTATTAATTACATTGCCCTTTATTACGTTCACCGGTGCGTCTTCGTTTAATTCCGTTTGCAACCTTTCATGCATTCTGCTGCACAAATTAAGCTGGTCGGCAATTTTTTGAAGGGTTAAATTTTTCGACGTTTTAATTTTGTCTTTTAATTCCGCGATAATGGACAATGACTTTTTAAGATGCACGAGTTCCCTTGGATTGACGCGAAAAGTGGCAGTTTTTGAAATCAATCTTTCCAAATCACCAACCTCTTTGAGTAAATCCTTCACCGCATCGCTTTCCTCCTGATTTTGAAAAAAATAGCCAACAGCGTCTAAGCGCTCATTAATCGTGGCTATATTTTTTAAAGGCATCGCTAACCATCGCTTTAACAAACGAGAACCCATAGGACTAACGGTTTTGTCAATGATATCAATCAGACTTTTCCCATTTTCGTGGTTGGTAACGTAAAGTTCCAAATTTCTGACAGTGAATTTATCTAGCCACACGTAATCACTTTCTTCAATGCGACTAACTTTGTTGATGTGTTTTAGTCTATCGTGCTTGGTCTCATATAAATAGTGCAATATGGCCCCGCAGGCATGAATGGCCAAATTCTGATCCTCAATGCCGAAACCTTTTAGTGAATTGGTCTCAAAATGTTTGATAAGGCTCTCATGACCGTAATCATAGGTAAAAGCCCAGTCATCTAAACCAAAGGAATAAAACCTATCTGCGAGCAATTCGTTCAATAAATTCCTTTTGCTTTTTTCAAATAAAATCTCATTGGGTTTAAAATTTTGAATCAACTTTTCAATGTAAGTTAGATGCCCTTGCGCAACTAAAAATTCACCTGTTGAAACATCGCAGAGCGCCAAACCGGCTTGTTCTTTATCGAAGTGAATTGAAGCCAAAAAATTATTTTGTTGGTGATTTAATATTTTATCGTTAAAACTAACGCCCGGTGTAACCAGTTCCGTTATTCCACGCTTTACAATTCCTTTTACCAGTTTTGGATCTTCTAATTGATCACAAATTGCTACACGAAATCCCGCCCTAACCAGTTTAGGTAAATAAGAATCAAGCGAATGATGGGGAAAGCCAGCTAATTCGATATGACTAGCGGCACCGTTGGCTCGTTTTGTTAAAACAATTCCTAATATTTTTGACGCCTTAACTGCGTCATCGCCAAAAGTTTCATAAAAATCCCCTACCCTGAAGAGTAAAATGGCATCAGGGTATTTAGCCTTAATGCCGTTAAATTGCTTCATTAAAGGAGTTTCTTTTGGTTCAATGGTCTTCGACATAATTATCCTCTAAAGTACAATATCCATAGGGTTTAAGTCAATTAATTTTTAACACAAGATCATATTTTGTTAATATGTTTATCCCTGAAAAAGAAGCAAATTAGGCCCAAACGGGCGTATTTCATTCCTAATTTCAAGGGTATCCCACCAAACCAAAAAAGCTTTTACGGCTGAACTAGTAGGGTAAAAATTTAATTATTTACCTTTGACCCATCATATAAATGAACAGGCCAACTTACATATTAATTGCAGAAGATGACGAAGACGATCAGTTTCTGTTGAACTCGGCCTTTACCGAGAGGGCGCCCGAAATTAAACTTGTTTTTGTTTCAAACGGACTTGAAATGCTAGATCACTTTAAGAGAATAGAAAACGAAGCTGATAAGCGTTTGCCTTCTTTGTTGCTTGTTGATTTAAATATGCCAAAAAAAAACGGAACTGAAGCTATAAGGGAGTTGAGTAAGAAACCCTTTTTTAAAAATTTTCCTACGGTTGTTTTTTCCACTACGGGTAACGCTCTGGAGAAAAGCAGATGCGAGAACTTAGGTATTGAAGATTTTTTGGTTAAACCGTCCAGTTACAATGAGCTTTTAAAACAGGTGGAGAGATTAAAAGAATTAATCACATTAAGTTCTGTTAAATTATGAGTATGGATTCTTTTTTACCTGCCCTTAGTTCGACATTCTGCTTTTCTGAATTTTAGCGATTATAATTCGTTTTTTTTAGCTCTGATAGCTTGTTTTAATTAAGGCTGAACGGTAAAATTTTGCTGTATGGCCTTTTTTTTAAGACAAACAGGCCTTTTCCATAGCTATAAACTTTAATAATTTAGTCGAAAAAAAATGCTTTTCAATATTTATTCTCTTATTTTTACAATAATGGAACTTGCGAAATTGCCTCAGGGATAGGTGCGCTAAAAAAAAAAAAAGGGCATTGAT
>CALMND010000316.1 GCA_937868565.1 uncultured Bacteroidota bacterium
TAAAAGGTACTCAGTGGATGTTTGTAACGGGCAACCGCGAAAAAATTTATGAAATCGGTGAAAAACAATATTTAGTAGTTGCCGGAGCCGATTCTACCGCACCCGGTGGCTATATTCACAGCGGTGCATTTGTGTTGGTGGACAAAGAAAAAAGGGTACGCGGCATGTACAACGGCACCGACGACGAAGCTACCAAACGACTTATGGTTGATATAGAACGCCTAAAGGAAGAGTATAAAAATAAGTAGTGAGTAGTGAGTAGTGAGTAGCTAATAAAAATAGGATGGGTATTAAGAAAGTGTTTTCCGGTGTTTTTTTGATTCTTAGGATTTGTTTTTTACTCCTCTGTTTTTTCTTTTTCTCTTTGCTCAACTCCTGCCAAAGCGAGGGTAATGTCAAACGAGACCAATACATTGCCGAAGGATTTACGTTGTATCAAACCCACTGTGCCAATTGCCACCAACGCGATGGTAAAGGGCTCGAAAACCTCTACCCTGCCCTATCATCAGAGTATTTAATGGACAAATCAAAAGTAATTTGCTGGATAAAAAACGGGGTAAATCAGCCTATGACAGTTAATGGAAAAGTGTATAACCGTGCCATGCCCGCTAATCCTGCCCTGAAAGACTTGGAAATTGCTGAAATTGTAACTTATGTTTATGCTACTTGGGGAAAACAAACTGAAATCACTCCCATAGAAACGGTTCAGGAAGCGCTGGAGAAATGTGTTTCTAAATAAAAAGCTGCTGTAAATAATCTGTTCACAAAACTGATAAAATGCGCCAATTATTTACAACAGTCTTTTTTTAATTTTTTTTCCTTTAGATTTTAATTCCCCACACATCGTTCATCGAACGGCCCAGTAATGCATTCGCTTCCTTATCATTTTTGAAAGATTCTTTCTTTGGATTCCATTGCAGCGGTCGGTTGAGTTGGTAAGCAATATTTCCGATGTTGCAAACAGAAGCCGTGCGGTGGCCAATTTCTACATCACAAACAGGCTTGGTACGTTTGCGCATGGCGTCAAAGAAATCCTTATAGTGATTCTCACTTTTGTAAACGTGTTTT
>CALMND010000317.1 GCA_937868565.1 uncultured Bacteroidota bacterium
TTACCACTATAATCCCACTTAGGGTCATGTGTCATTTTGTTAGTAGTAATTTGGGTTAAGCTATCTCCGTTGCATTTTATTTTCGAAATATTATTGTCCAAATCGCTGAAAACGATCCATCCGTATTGATTTACCTGCGGCAAATATCCGCTAATGGACGCCAAAAAAATGGTTTGTTTCTTAGGCAAGTTAACCGTAAACATTTTGTTATACCCGAAAATGTCGCCGTTTACCACATAAACTATTTCGTCAGGATTAAGTGGATTAACGAAAAAAGCGTTTACGTTTTTATTCACGTCAATAGTAGTATCTGTCCACCCAAATGGTTGGGGAGTGGGAGGAAGATTTTTACAATCTGAACTAAGCGAATCTTTATCTTGGGATGTTGAAGCTGGGGTATCATTTTGCTTTTTATCTTTTTTGCATGAAAACAAACAAAACAAGCAAAGGGCGAATATGATATTTAAGACTCTCAACGTTTTAATAGATAAATTTAACAAAAAAACAAGTTCCAAATTCGATGAAATTTTAATTTGATAAATGCCTTAGGTTAATAAAGGAATATATTTCAGTGTTTAGTCCGATTTCAACAGCCGATTCTTTTTCATCAAATTAATCGATGGGAGCAACTAGGTTGATGCAGTGCCCGCGATTTTCAGCTCCAGATGACAAAGTTTGCCTTTGTATTGGAACTAGTTTTGATTTAGAGCTTTTAACCCAATTTTTTCTCTTCTTTTATCTAAACTCTCTGGTTCTATAATCGGGTAAAATTGCCAACGCTTTTCTTTGTCCATATAACTCTGAGTACCATATATTTGCTTACCCGTCTTTGCTATTTCCAATTTGTCTATGAAAAAACTTAAAGTTTCCCAACTCAGATCCCCCTTGTTCGCAGCTTTAATTAGTGTTTCTGAATATTTGTCCCTAAGTTTAAGGGAACCATAACTTAAGATAAAAAATGGAGTGTTGATAGATTCCTTTGCCAATTGTTTGGTGGGATAGCCATACCTGGTAAGATAATTTTCTATTTTTAAGAAACTAGCACTGTCACGATTGTTTAATTTTGTTCTATATATTTCACTCGTTGCAAGTTGGGTATAATTTGAGTTAATACTGTCTATTAAACCACTATTTTTTTTCATGAATTCGTCGGCTATCTTATTTAATTCATCTACTAAAGAGTCACTTGTTTTATCTTTGCGATTTTTGTACACGGTTTTTACCTCGCTTCCTTTTTCAAAGAAAATATATTTTTGAATCACGCCGTTTGTATCATAATACTTCCATCTCCCGTAAAAATAGTAGTGAATTTTGTTTGGTAAATTTTCTACCTTGGCATTTCCCCGGCATCGGGTAATTCCTTTTGGATAATAGAAAGTGGTTTTTATTTTTTTCATACGTGGCACTTCTTTTCTTTCCAATATTCCATCCATTGTATAATAATAGCAATGTCCAACAGTGTTTCCTCTTTTGTATTTTCCTTCAAAAATTTTTTTCGTTTTGGCTGAATCACTATATGTTATCCATTTTCCGGTTCGTTCGCCTTTTTTATTAAACCGATTAAGTTGTTGGGGAAAATAATAGCAAGTAACTAACACCAGAAGAATTGTTTTGATATGTTGTCTGCTAAGTACCATTGCACTAAAGTTACTTATACGTTCTGAATTTCCGAAGTTTTGTAAATTAATAAAGAGTAGTATTTTTGATTAAAATTATTCATCACACAATGAAATTAAATTATTTTTTCCTGTTATTTTTCTGTACTTCTTTTTCTAGAATTAATGCACAAAGAGTATCTTCCGAATACGATGGATTAGTTCACAAAGCCGATTCTTTTTACAAAATTAAACAATACAAAAAATCAGCGGTAGCATACTCCAAAGCGTTTAAGACTATTGGTGGCAAGGGAACGATGACAGATCGCTATAACGCCGCATGTTCATGGGCTTTGGCAGGATATCCGGATAGTGCATTTTTTAACTTAATTCGGATTACCAGTTCAGCTCAACGGTATTCGAATCATAGTCACATTACGGTTGACAATGATTTAATTTCTTTGCACAACGACAAACGATGGAAACCTCTTATTGATAGCGTAAAAGTCAATAAAGAAAGATCTGAAGCAAAAATTAACTGGCAATTGGTTAAATTATTGGATAGTATTCATTCAGAAGATCAAACCTGTAGGAAGCAAATCGATAAGGTCGAAGCTGAGTTTGGCCGCGAATCGAAGGAAATGAATGAACTGGTTAGGATTATGCGCCAAAAGGACTCAACAAATTTGATAGTAGTTAGCTCAATTTTAGATAATCAAGGATGGTTGGGGCCGGATATTGTTGGAGTTAAAGGAAACGAAGCTATTTTTTTAGTGGTACAGCATGCCGATTTACAGACTCAGGAAAAGTACTTACCCCTAATGCGGGAAGCTGTCAACGATGGACGGGCGAAAGGAAATAGCTTAGCACTGCTAGAGGATAGAGTTGCTATCCGAAACGGTCATAAACAAATTTACGGGAGTCAAATTGGGCGAGATAGGCTAACCGGGACACATTATGTTATGGCATTAGAGGACCCGGATGGCGTCGACAAAAGAAGAGCAAAGGTGGGTTTGGGGACTCTAGCAGAATATGTATCTAAATGGAATATTAAATGGGATGTGGTCCAATATAAGAAAGATTTACCCGAGCTAGAGGCTAAATTAAAAGCCGGACACTAATTTTTTTACTCTTTTATTTTTTTCATCTATTTTAATAAAATGGTTAAAAAGTATTTTATTTTATTTATTTCACGGCGCTTGGAAGTTCGTTATTTGTAGTAATGAAAATTACCATTCACCTGCTTCTAATTATGTTTTTCTTGAGCACGAGTCCAGCTTTTTCTCAGGACAACATGTTCAAACAAAAGAAGGAAAGAAAACGATTGTGGAGACACTGGCGCAAAAACAGGCAATCATACAATCCTTATTTAGAAATGAAATCCAAAAATAAACCCAGCGCCAGAATGGCTCGCGGGGAGAAGAGGGAATTGAAACGCCAAAACCGGGCAGCAAAACGCCAAATGAGAAAATCCAGAAGACATACGATGCGCAAATAAGGTCGGTAAGTCTTATTTTTTCTTTTTATTTGTAAACTTCCCTTTTCGCCAGGCATCAATAAATTGCGCCCAGGCAATTGGACTTAGAAGATTGTTTACCGGAGCCTGGCCAGCGGTATATACTTTAGTGTAATAGGCTTGCATAACATATTTATAACTTAAGCTCGCACTTGCTCCTTGTGTTCTCTCCAAATAACTTAATTCTTCTCTTTCCAAATTTCTATCTGCCCTTTCGCCATCCGTATTATTTAAATTTAGAGCCAAAAAGGCTCTTTTAAAATCGTCCTGACTCGGCCATGGGTATATTTCAACAGGTGGCAATTTAATGGTGTCTTTTGTTAAAACTTGTATAGCGTAATAATATTTTTGTTTTAGGGTGTCTGCTATTTTATATGTTCTGTTCTTGTGGGTAACAGAGTAAAATTCTAGTTCGTCGCCCGGATTAACAATCATATTAAAAAAACCGTAAAAGTCAGTTACAGCCCCCCTCCGTGTACCTTTTATAAGGATAGAGACGAACGGAATGGCCGTTAAGCTGTCTTGATCGAGAACCACTCCAGAAAATTGAATCAGAGGGCTTTCGAATTTATTATCTGTTTTTTGTGCTTTCGAAACAGCCACAAAAAAAATGAATAATAGAAATATTTGTAGCCCGCGTTTCATTGTTTAAAATTAACCAATGTTTTATAAGCCTAAGCAGATGTTAACAATTTTTAGCCCTGCTTGTTTTTAGTTTTTAATTAAATTAAATTTGTTTTGTGTCAAAATGTTTTTTTCACCTGCTTTTTATCGTCTTCTTTACCTGTTCAATGGT
>CALMND010000318.1 GCA_937868565.1 uncultured Bacteroidota bacterium
TACCTGCTAGGTAAAACAGCCACACTCGTTAATACGACCTGGCACGAAACTAACAGGGTTCAAAAAAGGAACCGTAGGATCGGTACTTCGGTTTCAGGAATTACAAATTTTATTGATAAGTATTCTCTTGAAACCCTGAGGGTCTGGCTGGATGAGGGTTACGATCACATACAATCCTGGGATGATATTTATTCATCATGGCTATGCGTACCGAAAAGCATAAAAACAACAAGTGTAAAACCCAGTGGTACAGTCAGTCTGCTGGCAGGTGTGAATCCGGGATGCCATTTTCCGGAATTTGATTATTATATCCGAAGAGTCCGTATTGCCAAGACCTCGGCTCTTATTCCCACCATAAAGGAAGCGGGTTTGCATATAGAAGAAGATGTAGTAGACCCTTCTTCACTGGTTGTTGAGTTTCCGGTTCATAATGAAGGTAAGAGTCTTAAAGAAGTTAGTATCTGGGAGCAGGTTGCCCTGGCTGTATTTCTTCAAAAATATTGGTCGGACAACCAGGTATCCTGCACGGTGACATTCAGGCCAGAAGAAGGTGGGCAAATTAAAACCGTATTGGATTATTTTAAATATGATCTTAAATCCATTAGTTTTTTGCCAAAACTGGCGCTTGGCGCGTATGCGCAAATGCCTTACGAGGCAATTACAAAAGAACGCTACATAGATATGATTAAAAATGTAAAGCAGATTGAATTTCATGAATTGGCCGAAGATTCTGTAGGAGAGAAATTTTGTAGTAATGATGTATGTGAATTGACTCAGTAAATCCTTAGCTGAAAAAAGCTGAACCGTTACCCGCAAAGCCAATTAAACTTGAGCTATACTAACCTATAAGTTTTTGCGGGTAATGGTTCTTTCTATTTTTCTAGATGCCAACCTTGCTGTCTAATAATGAAGCTATGATTTTAATCAGTTTTTAAGCTGGCAATCATCATATCTGAAGTAATTTATCTTGCCTACTTTTGGCCCAATATCATACCTTGACCAAACTCATATCCATATTTCTGCTTAGTGCGTTAATTCTGCAAACAGGTTTCAAAATTTTTCTTTACCTGAATTACGAGGTCAATAAAGAAGCTATTACACTAAAATACTGCGAGAATAAAAGCAAACCTAAGATGAAGTGTCATGGCAGATGTCATCTCATGAAAAAACTCAACGAGGCAGAAAAAAAAGAGGCGCCTGCAACCAGTAACCAAAAAGAAATTTTAGAAGTTCAATTGTTTTCAGACCCTCATACGAAAACATCGTTTGTACCCTTAATTTGTCAATCATACTTTTATCGTCAATTGACTATTCATAAGCCCATTTCGGCGTCTTTTGACATTTTCCACCCCCCTTGTTTTAAAGTAGCTTAACACGTTTACTTATTCAAAACAATTTCATTAATCTTCAAAAGCAATGGACTTTCAATTCCAAAAGCTACTGTTGTGTATTGTCGCCATCTTGATGGTTGGCGTAATTCCTGCACAGAGTTTTTCAGACAGTACGAGCTGCGACAGTTATAAGTGCAGCTGCGATAACGATCCTACACCGGCGGGTGTCATGATCAGTCACGTTCATTTAAAAAACGAATGGATGGTGTCATATCGCTACATGGGCATGCGTATGCAGGGCCTCAATAACAGCGAACAAACTGATAACAAAGGGGATGCTCTCCGAAACTACTCTGCTTCACCTGATTTTATGCAAATGAACATGCATATGATCATGGCTATGTATGGTGTTACAGACAAGTTAACCTTGATGGGAATGCTAAATTACAGTACTGCATATATGAAAATGACCATGCAGGGAGGCGCTCGCCACCATCATGGAATGAATAGCTCGGGATTAGGTGACACAAAATTGTACGCTCTTTATGCTCTTTTTAAAAATAAAACCACGCAAATGCTTGTAAGTGGAGGCGTCAGTCTCCCAAGCGGAAGTATCACAAAGAGGGGTGAAACAGGGAGTATGATGTATGCGGGACAAAGGCTTCCTTATTCGATGCAGAATGGCTCAGGTACTTATGATCTTTTGCCTGGTCTTAATTTACTTCATCAACACAATACAATGTATTATTGCGTGCAGGCTTCCGCGATTATTCGCACAACAACCAACACCCTAGATTATAAACTCGGCAATGAGTTTAACCTTAACGCTTGGTATGCCTGGCAATGGGCGCCATCTATCAGCAATAGTGTTCGACTTGAGGGAAACATAGCAGGACGCCTACATGGCAACGATTCCAGCCTTGATCCGTATAGTGAACTTTCCGCAAACACTGCTAATTATGGTGGTAAACGAATCTTAGTACATTTCGGTATCTCGATACAGACAAAAAATGGCTGTTTAAAAAGAAGTCGTTTTAGTCTTGAGTATGGAATGCCGGTGCACCAGGATTTAAATGGCTTACAGTCAACATTAAAAAATTCACTTTATTTTACCTGGACTCAAAAATTTTAAATTACATCAACCACTAAAACTAAACAAAAATGAAAACTTTAAACAAACTAATTCTTGTTACTATAATTACCGGTTCGGTAGCACTCATTTCTTCATGTAAAAAAGACGATACAGGCGGTGATGCCGAAATTCACGCTAAAATTTTTCACGGTTCAACGCCTATGATAGGTACAACTACGCTCTACGTAAAATTCGGTGCAAAGACAGAACCTTCGGAACCTACCACAAATTATGATCTTAAATTAACTGGCGAGGCCGATGATAATCATGTGCATGTTGAAGGCCTTCGCCCGGGAAGCTATTATCTATACGCAGAGGCTTTTGATAGTACTTTAATGATACCCGTAAAGGGTGGAGTTGCCACAACAATTAAATGGGGCGAGAGAAAAAAAATGAAAGAAGTAGAAGTACAGGTTAATTAATGAAGCAAAAGACTTTCATCGTAATTGCTGCTCTTGCAATTTCCTGGTATGGATGCAGAAAGAAGGACGGATTGGAGAATCTCAACTGTTCATCAATAGATTGTTGTTACACCAGTTCGGTAAAAGAGATAATTGCTGCAAACTGCCTTAGTTCAGGTTGCCATGGAAATGGTTCTGCTAATGGCAATTTGTCTACATATGAGGGTCTGCTGGTAAGGGTTGACAACGGCACACTCTCTAAACGTGTGCTTGAACAGAAAGACATGCCTACCGGGGGTAGTCTTTCTCTGGAAGACCAAAAGAAAATAAAGTGTTGGTTGGAAAGTGGAGCGCCGAAAAACTAATACCTATCTAGTAAGGAGTGGTTGCTGAGAGGCACCACTTTTTTTTATATTGGAGATGGATTTTTAACCAAAGGGAGTTCTGGGTCCTTCGTTCCAAATTCAATATGCTATCATAAGTATTTTGGTTTCCTTTGCGAGATGAGCATTAAAATTAAGCTTACCGATATCAGAACTGCAATTCCAAATAAAATCTCGTTAGCAAATGGCACAAGGGTGTAGGAGAATGACGCGATGCCTTGTACACCCAGAACAATTTCGTTCAAGTAAACACCTGTAACAAGTAAAATCAGAGCAATCGTAGTCGTTTTATTTATGGTTATGAGTTTGTAGATAAACATATAGGCGACAAGGAATACTGAAATAATTGCGAGCAGGATCAGGTGTAAGTAAGCAATTACTATGGGTCTGAACCCGAAAGCAAGTTTGCTCACCGAAGGAATCGTTGAACCGAGTTGAAGCAAAAACTTAACGCTCAGGGCAATCAGGATAATTAAAAATAAGTAACGTCCGGATATGAAAATAGAGTCTCTCGAGACAACTCCCCGTTTCATGCTTAAAAGAAATTTTACCCAGGCTAGTATTTGTGTTAAGGCGGCCAAAATTACAAGTGCATAAAGCCATAACGGAAGTTTTGCCCAAAGTACAGAAAGAAAGTAAGCAGGGATACAGGATAAAAAGAACATCCAGAAAATAGAGTTACTCTGCTGATAAGAAGGTTTTAATTCATATATTTTAGCAAGAAGCAAACCCATGCACGCAAACATAAAAAAGCCATTATACTGAAAATGCAGGTAAAAGTATAAAGAGGCCAGGTGAATATTCTGATTAAAATTATGACTTGCCATCATAAACGCGAGAGTAAAAGTTCCAAGCGAAGAAATAATATTGAACCAGAGTGCAGCTGTAAACCAAATGGCATATGGCCGGTCTGAAAGTTTTTTCAAGTCCTTAAATAATAAATACGCGAAAGCGTATGCAGTGAAAACAGAGAGCGTGGATAGTGTAATCGAAAAGAATCCATAACCCTGTATCACAAAGGAAATCAGCATGCCGTAAGCGCACACGAGGTTGACGATAAGAAGTTTGCGATAAATGGATATGCTCACAATGATTTGCTCCCGCTGAATTACGCCAATAATGAGAACAAAGAGGGTGTGCGTAATCCATCCAATAAAAGCAAAATGCGAGTGACCGTGTTGCAAATGTTTTTGATCAAAATAGGGAAATTCAAATCCAATCTTATAACGCATAAGGGTGCCAAGTAAAGCGACAATTAAAAGGTTAATGAGGGAAATTCGCAGCCAAAATTTAGTGTTGAGAATCATGAGAACATAAATATATAAGAGGTTACAAAATTAATTTTGACTAACAAAGGTGAATACTATTCCGCCAGGCGCTAGTGATGAGTATCACTAGAATGACTGACTTTAATCAGCCCTGCTCAAGCCTTATGTCTTCAACTTTGTGTGCTGTGTATAGAACGTCCTGATCTTATAATATTAGGTTTTTTTTTGACGGAATGAATAAAGAACTGCTAATATTACCTGAACATACGCTTGGTTTTGTAAAAAATGAATTTACAACATTGTTTCCCCATTTGAAACTTGAGTTTTACCTAGATAATAAAGAAAACCCCAAGAAACTGCCAGAAGGTAGAGATTTGAGCATAGAGTTGCCGATTGGATATTTCACGAAGAGTATAGCAACAGAAGTATGCATATATGAAGCGATGACTGTTGCTGAAGTAGAGATGATAATTTTTGATCGCTTTAACATTCGGGTTAAAGTTTATAGGAGGTCCGGAGTATCGTGGTTAGAGACTGCTATCACGCAGGACTGGAGCCTAGATTATCAGAATTGGCAGGGAGAATCAACTAGTAAGTACCTTTCAGGAAATACACAGACCAAAGAATATAATCATAAGATAGATGAATCTCACAACTAAATACAATGTCGCAGCGCCACGCTATACGAGTTACCCAACTGTACCGGCGTGGCATACAACGCCTTCCCAGGAAGAATGGAAGGAACTGGTAAAAGCGTGTTTTAAAAAGACAAATTCAATAAATGGAATTAGTCTTTACATTCATTTACCTTTTTGCGAAAGTCTATGTACCTACTGCGCATGCAACACCCGGATAACAGTAAATCATAAAGTCGAAGAACCTTACCTGGAATCTGTTTTAAATGAATGGAAACTTTATTTAGAACTATTGACTGAAAAACCAAGGATTAAAGAAATTCATTTGGGCGGAGGTACGCCCACCTTTTTCAGTCCGGTAAACCTTCAGAGACTGCTCGCCGGTATTCTGAACAAAGTAGAAGTGTGTGACGACCATGATTTTAGTTTCGAGGGGCATCCATCCAATACTACTTCAGAACATTTGCAAACGCTTTTTGACCTTGGGTTCAAGCGCGTCAGTTTTGGAATCCAGGAGTTTGACCCTATTGTACAAGATGTGATCAATCGCTATCAATCCTATGAAGAAGTAGATAATGTTGTTAGAGAAGCTCGCAGAATCGGGTACGCGTCCATTAATTTTGACTTAGTTTACGGTCTCCCGTTACAAAAGCTGGAAACGATAACAGATACAATTGCTAAGGTAATTCAATTAAACCCGGATAGAATAGCGTTTTACAGTTATGCCCATGTACCCTGGATCAAACCCGGGCAAAGGAAATTTACAGAAAAAGATTTGCCGGTAGACGTGGAAAAACGTAAGCTGTATGAAAAGGGCCTTGAGATGTTTAACCTAGCGGGTTATGAAGACATTGGAATGGACCATTTTGCAAAGAAGTCAGATCCCTTATACACCTCCATGAAGGAAAAAACTCTTCATCGGAATTTTATGGGATATACTGATAAATATACGGAGTTAATGATAAGCCTTGGCGTCTCTGCTATCAGTGATACATGCAATTCCTTTGGGCAAAACATAAAGGTCGTAGAAGCTTACCAGAAGGCTGTGGCAGAAGGTAAGTTTCCTATCTTCAAGGGGCATATTCTCAACGAAGAAGATCTCGTGATAAGAAAGCATATCCTTAGAATAATGTGCGCAGGTGAAACTGATTGGAACGGCGATCAGTTTGTTTATCCCTCAATATTTCAGGGGTTGGCGCGATGCGAAGAATTAATGTCCGACGGTCTTATAGATATTTATCCTTCTGGGATAAAAGTAACTGAATTAGGAAAGGCCTTTTTAAGGAATATTTGCATGTGTTTTGACACATATTATTGGATAAATCTGGATTCAAAGAACAAATTTAGTTCTGCTACATAGCAGGTGAATTAGCAGTAATCAATACATTTTCGTGATCGTTGTTCTCGTATAAATAATTTAAATAAAGGTGTCAATTGACGCCTTTTGCCCCATTAATCAAAGATTTCTCTTGGGTCAATAACCTCTAAAAATTCAAAAATTTTGTTCAAATCTTCCGGGTCAAAGTTCGACCTTTCCCCCATTGACACCACAAAAAAGAAGAAAGCCTTTTCGATTTGTTTCGGAAAGGCTTTTTTGATGGTTTAAGGTCAAACAGTATAAAGGGCTTTAGTTGTATTGATCCATGCTTAGTCGATATTCAAAAGAATACACACCAACCGGAGAGCCAAGCCATGACTTAGAATTTTGAAAATTGCTTTGCATTCGAAATTCTACTGAACCGAAATAATAATGCCTCCCATTTTTTTCCTGAATAAAAAATTTCATCTTTACGTGAATGAAGTTAAGATCATTAATTGTTGACGACGAAATTCATGCCAGAGAAAACTTGAAGTTCCTGTTGCAAAATTATTGTCCGGAAATCGAAGTTGTAGGTACAGCGGCTGATAAAGTAAGCGCAAAGGAGTCTGTCAACGTATTAAAGCCTCAGGTAATTTTCTTAGATATCCGTATGCCGTCTGGCACTGAAGGTTTTGACTTTTTCGAATCGATTAGCGAAAAAAAATTTCAGGTCGTTTTTGTTACCGCCTTTAAGGACTACGCCATTAGAGCATTAAACGCCAATGCGATTCACTACCTTTTGAAGCCTGTGGATGTAGATGACTTACAAATTGCAGTTAAAAAACTCGTGAACACAAATCTTTTATTTACCGAGAATAAGGAGCAATTGCTAAACTATGCAAAGTCGTTGGAAAATCTTTCAAGAACGTTACTCCTGTCAACCGGCGTTACACGTATAACCATCAATCACTCCAAAGGTTTTAAAATCGTTGACCCAAATGATTTTATGTACTTGGAGGGTGAAGGAAATTACACATCTATATTTTTTGTTGATGGCAACAAATATGTGGACACAAAATCGATCGGGGTTTACGAAGACATCCTGGACCGACAGCTCTTTTTTAGAATCCATAAATCACATATAGTGAATATTCTATTTGTAAAAGAATTTCTAAGTGAAGAAGGGCACTTTGTCGTTCTGAAAAACGATGTCAAATTGGCCATCTCTCGGTTAAGAGTGCCGCAATTTTTAGATTTTTTTAGACAAATGAAAAAGTGGTAAATCCACTTAAATAAGCCATAAATACATTTGGTACAGTACAAGCGTCACCCTGTTCATCCAAATGCCAGGAAATTCATTATCTTGTTATTTTCGTTGTTAGCTATTTGTTGAACTTCTAATTTCCACAAAACATCCAAATGTTCGCGCGCTTCATAAAGTTTAACATTTTCTTTTTATTGACATATTTTTTGTCAACAAAACCGTTAACTGCTCAGCATTATAATTTTATCAACTACTCTACTGAATCTGGATTAGCTCAATCCCAAATCAGATCAATTGCTCAAGACAAAAACGGTTATTTATGGTTAGGAACACTAGCGGGCTTAACAAAATACGACGGTAAAAAATTTTTAAATTATTCCATACAACATGGATTGATTGATAATCAGATTATTTCTCTTTTAACGGATAAGTATAAAGGCCTATGGATAGGGACAATGGGGGGGCTCAACTATTTTAATGGAGAAAAATTTATATCTCATCGTTTTAAAAACGAGATGGCGGAAAATATTGTAAATTCTATTGCACAGGATGTGAACGGTAACCTGTGGTTGGCTACTGACGGATCGGGTGTGTGTAGATTTAAAGGAAATAGCTTCGAATATTTCAAAGAAGAAAATGGCTTATCCAATAATTATGTGCGCGCCGCTTGCGTTGATGCCAAAGGGTTGATTTGGTTTGGCACAAAAAACGGCATTTGTTTCTACAACGGTAAAGAATTTAAAAAACTTGATGCATCACTTAAGCAGCCAGGCAACGTTAGTCATATTTTTATGGATAAACATAACGTTCTATGGTTCAGCACATTTGGGGAGGGCGTATATGCTTTTGATGGTAAGAACTTTAAAAACTACAACGAAACCAATGGATTGATAGATAATTGGATCCGCTCAGCGATTGAAGATTCTGATGGTAATATTTGGTTTGCGTCACAGTTCGGGTTGTCTAAATTTGATCGTAAGACTTTCATGAGATTTACTGAATCTGAAGGATTACCTGTGGATAATACAAATATTGTTTTTGAAGACAAAGAAAAAAATATTTGGATTGGATCGGACGGAAAAGGGCTTTGCAAATTTTTAGGAGAAACGTTTACTTACTTAACTACAAAAGATAATCTTAGCGGCAATATTGTCCTATCCATACTCGAAGATAAAGAAGAAAACATATGGTTTTCAACGTTCGGAAAAGGGCTCACTAAAAAAGAAAAAAATAAAACCATTATCTATTCTACTAATCGGGGTTTAAATAACAATACTATTTGGGCTAGTTTAAAAGACAAAAACGATAATTTATGGTTTTGCACATCAGACGGTGTAAGTAAATTTGATGGTAAAAATTTCAAAAATTACGGACTTGATGACGGTTTAAGCGCAAGAATTATTTATTCCATTTGTCAAGATTATAAAGGTAATTTATGGTTCGGTTCTACCAAAGGGGTTTCGGTTTTTGATGGAGTTCATTTTAAAAATTACTTAGGAGGAATTAATAATATTGGTAAGGACGTAAAGAATATCGTTGAAGATAAGAATAAGCTCTTGTGGTTTGCTACCAAAAATGGATTATACAAACTAGAAAACGACATCTTCACTAAATACACAACCGCTGACGGTTTAAGCAATAATAACTTATACTCATTAGTTGTCGATAAACAAAACAATTTATGGATAGGCTCAAGAGTTGGGATCAACTTTTACGATGGTAAAACTTTTTCGAAAATATTAATAGATGATATTTTTAACTCTAATGACATCTGGTTTCTTACTATAGATCAGAAAGAATTCCTTTGGATAGGAACAAATAGCGGCGTTTTTGTTTTGGACACTAAAGAATATATTAAAACAAAAAAAATAAGACTTAAACATTATACTATTTTTGATGGATTACCTGGAATGGAGTGTAATCAGAACGCAGCTTTCACGGATCACACGGGCAATATCTGGATGGGGACTTCTGAAGGTGTCATCAAGTACGATCCAAATAAAGAAAATTTTCGCGCCAATAATTTTGAACCGATTACTCATATCTCAAATGTTCGCCTATTTTTAAAAGATACTAATTGGACCAAACTTACGAAGGAAATTGATTCATTGACTCTTTTACCCAAAAATCTAAAAGTAAACTATTTAACAACGCACTTTACATTTGATTACATTGGTATAAAACTTAGTAATCCTACTTCTGTTCGTTACAAATATAAACTTGAAGGGTTTGACGAGTTCTGGTCTTCATCTACTGACGCAACTTTTGCAACCTATTCAAATTTACCAAGCGGTAAATTTATTTTTAAGGTAATCGCAGGAGATAATATGGGTAACTGGAATAAAAATCCAGCTACATTTAGTTTTGAAATTTCGCCTCCCTTTTGGACGAGGTGGTGGTTTATTCTAATCTGTACCTTATTCGGTTTATTGATTTTGTGGTCTTTGTACCGATTAAGGGTAAACGAAATAAGGAAAAAACATAAGACACAACAGTTGGAGTATAAGTCTAAATTGATGTTATTGGAACATCAAAGTTTAAACTCAAGTATGAACAGGCATTTTATTTTTAATGCCCTAAATTCTATCCAATACTATATGGATAAAGAGGATAAATTGTCTGCCCGTAAGTACTTATCGCGTTTTGCAAAATTAATTCGAATGAATTTGGATAGTTCAATGAGCAATGTTGTTCCGGTGTCTGAAGAAATTACAAGACTTGATCTTTATTTACAAATAGAACTTATGCGTTTTGAAGATAAATTCCAATACAGCATAAACATTGCAGAAGATGTGGATATTGAATGTATTGAAATTCCACCTATGTTATTGCAACCGTATGTTGAGAATTCAATCTTACACGGCATCTTGCCCTCCAACAAACATGGGCATATTGACATTCGGGTTGAACATAATAGTCTTAAACACATTGTTTTCAGTATTCAGGACAATGGAATTGGACTGGAAGCTAGTCGCGCCAAAAAAGTATTAAAAAAGGAGCCTCACATATCAAGAGGAACATCAATCACGGCTCAGCGTATTCAGTTATTAGGCGCCATGCATAATATTAATATTTCAATAAATGGGCCTTTTGAGGTAAAAAACGCTGAAAATCAGGTTTTAGGCACCAGAGTAGAATTAATCATAAATTAATGTTAAAATTTTGGTTGTGAACAAGTTAATCGTTATCTTTATATTGATTTTGTGACCAAAGGAGGCTCTAAATGAAAAAATTAAAAATATTATTTACTCTTATAATTCCTGCTATTGGTTTTGTCGGCTGTCAAAAGTCTGAAATGAAACCTGCTTGTCAAGTTGAAACCACCAAATCTATTTCGAATAGCAATGAAGAAGTTTCGGATAAGGCAAAAGAAATACCAACTTCTACATCAGATGTTCCGGTCGCTGATATGAAAGATGAACCTAACGATGATTCACTTAATTCGGTGCCTTTAGGCCGTTCTGGTTCTGGTGTTGAGGAAGATGAAGAAGAGTTTGTTAATGTTGTTGGTTCTGGTGATGATGATCGTGATGGTGGTGGTAAGAGGCATAAAAAATAGATTCTCAAATAAATCTATCCATTCTACTTATTCTTTTTTACAGTTTTACTTTACTCGGTTTTTTTCTGCATTTAATTATAGGAAACTGCGTGGTGTGTCAGAACGAGTTCCTTGTTTAGTGAAAATTTCTTCCGCCATGAAAAACATCTCCTTGCATTGCAGTGTCACCTTTCTTTATACCAGGCGAAGTACTTGCACGATTTACACTTTGGTCTTCCGAACCCCTCGCTTCTGAATTGCCAATTGGTAATAATAACGCCGAAAGATTGTAGCACTTTCTTACTACAACGTGTATTACTTCTCCTTCTTTTTGTACTTTGCCTTCTACCATTAACAAACGACAATGCACAATTTCTTTACGGTATTGATGAAATAAGTTTTTAAATACAACTAAGTTGGCGGTTCCTGTTTCATCCTCTATTGTAATAAAACAAATACCGCTTGCGGTTCCCGGACGTTGTCTAACCAACACAAGACCCGCTATTCTTACAAACGTTCCATCAGTACAATTAATTAGTTGACATGTTGCAATTACTCCTAGCAATGCTAATTTATCTCGTGCAAAACTTACCGGATGCGCTTTTAACGAAAGCGAAATTGTTCTATAGTCTTCAATCACATGTTCTGCCAAATTCATTTCGGGTAGCTCAATCGTTTTCTCAATGTTATTATCTGCCTGAAGTCCCGCAAATAGTCCCGTTAAATGATCTGTTAAGGAAGCTATTTCCCAAAGTGCTTTTCTCCTATCTAATCCAATAGAACGAAAAGCATCTGCATCGGCTAAGTGTTCAAGTGCTGATAATGAAACACCAGCATCCAGCAATTGTGCAATGCGGTTAAATCCTGAGTCACGGGCGGCAATTAATATCTGCATTTCGTCTTCTTTTATTCCTTTCACTTGCCTTAATCCTAATCTTAATGTATAATACTTACCTTCTTTCTCTTCTAAGGTACAATCCCAATTTGAATAATTAACATCAACCGGTTTAACTACAACACCGTGTTTACGCGCATCAGAAATAAGCTGGGCGGGTTGATAAAACCCCATAGGCTGACTGTTCAGCAAAGCCGCCGCAAATATATCCGGATAATAACATTTGAGCCATGAAGAAATATATACAAGTAATGCAAAACTTACTGCATGACTTTCCGGAAAACCGTAACTTCCAAATCCTTCTAATTGTTTAAATACGCGCTTGGCAAATTCTTCTGTATAACCTTTAGCAGTCATCCCACCAACCAACTTCTTTTCAAAAGCACTTACTAATCCTTTGGCTTTAAATGTAGCCATGCTCCTTCTCAGTTCGTCAGCCTCCGATGGCGTAAAGCCGGCAGCAACTATTGCAATTTCCATGGCTTGTTCTTGAAAAAGCGGCACTCCCAAAGTTCTTCCTAATATTTTTTCTAATTCCTTTGATGGAAATTCAACTTTCTCTTTGCCTTCGCGCCTTCTTAAATAGGGATGTACCATGTCGCCCTGTATTGGCCCAGGTCTAACGATCGCTACTTCAATAACCAAATCATAAAAACACTTGGGTTTTAATCGTGGCAACATGCTCATTTGTGCCCGACTTTCAATTTGAAATACACCAATTGTATCGGCATGACTTACCATATCATAAACTTTAGGATCGTCTTGCGGTATGTTAGCAAGTGTTAGGTCTAAATCGTAATGTGCTTTTGCCAGATCAAACCCTTTTCTGATACAAGTAAGCATTCCCAATGCCAACACATCCACTTTTAAAAAACCAAGTGTTTCAATATCATCTTTATTCCATTCAATATTAATACGGTTTTCCATTCTTGCATTAAGTGTTGGACAAAGATCAGTGATATTGCCACGCGTAATAACAAAGCCTCCGGTATGCTGACCCAATTGCCTTGGAAAACCAATATATTGGTTGGTTAGATTTAATACTTTTAGCAAATGCTTATCGTTCGCATTAAATCCTGAAGATGAGACAATTTTTCCGGCATACCATTCCTCTGTAAATTCCCAGCCTGAACCCGATAAGCTGCTAACAGCATCCATCGATAAGCCCATGGCTTTGGCTACATCACGCACCGCCCCTTTGTAATGCTGCTGTGTTACCGTAGCAACAATAGCGGCTCTATCCCTGCCATATTTCTCGTAAATATATTGTATGACTTCTTCGCGTCGTTCATGTTCAAAATCTACATCAATATCAGGTGGCTCATCGCGAGCATCCGACATAAAACGACTAAATAATAAATTAAATTTTGATGGGTCAACAGATGTAATACCTAAACAATAACACACGGTAGAGTTGGCCGCCGACCCTCTACCTTGACATAATATATTTTGATTACGTGCAAACTTTACAAAATCGTACACGGTTAAAAAATAAGCCGCATAATCTTTACGCTCTATAAATTCTAATTCGTAAATAATACTAGCCTTTACTTTTTCGGGAATGTTATTATTAAATTTTTCGTTAGCACCTTGCCAGGTAAGATAAATTAATTCTTCTTGTGGTGTTCGTCCTTGACTGGTAATCTCTTCGGGATAAACATATTTTAATTCGCTTAAACAAAATGTACAGGCTTTGGCAATTTTTTGTGTGTTCTCAATTGCTTCCGGATATTTCGCGAATAAACGTTTCATTTCATCAGAAGTTTTTAAATAGCGCTCTGCATTTTGATGCAATTTAAATCCGGCATTGTAAATGGTGCATTTTTCCCTTACGCAAGTAATTACGTCTTGAAGTTCTCTGCGCTCAGGCATATGGTAGTGCACATCATTCATAGCAACCAATGGTATACTATACTGCTTGGCTAATTCCGAAAGTTTGTATAGTTTTTTATTATCGTTTGCCTGGTAAGATCTTATCGCGCCAAGGTAAACCTCAGCTCCAAAATTTAATTTATACTCCTCTAATGCAATTATAAACTCTCTTTCAAATTCAAAATTGTCATTTAAAGAAGCCGGAGGTATTATTATAAATTTTATTCCCTGTGCATAATTGTAAATATCAGTTTTGTATAAATGACATTCTCCTTTTTCTACTCTTAAATTTCCTTTTGATAAAAGCCCTGATAAATTGGCGTAGGCTTCTTTTGTTGTGGGATAAGCCAGCAAGCTCGGACCGTCCTGTAAATTTAAGCGTGCTGCCGGAATAATTCTGATGCCTTTTTTCTGGGCAGCTTTATAGGCTCGTACAATTCCAGCTAGTGTATTATGATCGGTAATGGCAATTTCTGTATAACCCAAAGCAATTGCTTGTTCTATGAGCTCTTCGGGATGCGAGCCACCTCTCAAAAAACTAAAATTGCTTGTTATCTGTAATTCCGTATATGCCATTTCATTATTAAAGGAATTTGTTCTTAATTAGTGGGAGGAATTATGCAAAAAATCCATGTATAAACCATTTGGGGTTGCTGTTATTATAATCTCCTGAACGAAATAGCCAATACCGTGCGCCTTTATCATCCTCTACACAATAATAATCTCTATACAATCCTTCTTCTATCCACCACTCCTGTTCGATGCGTTCAGGGCCATCTGCTTTTTTTACGGTATGCAGCAATCCTTTATAATGAAACAACAAAGGTGGATAATCAGGCATCGGGACACTCACTTCTATGTACTCAGGCTTTGGCAATAAATGTAATGGCCTTTGTAAATCGGTTCTCCATTCCGCATCTGGTCTTTCGGTAAGTGATGTTGTTTCCTTTACACTTCGCTCGGGCCAATAATGTTGTGCCGGTAAATAACGGTGTATAGCAGCAATTCCTATTTTACCTGCCAGTTTATCTATGAGTTCTGCAACCGCGGCTTCGTTGGCGCTGCTCATTGCCCACAATGCGTCTTGCGAACTTAATAGTTCTTCTACAACAGGCGCTTCCAAAATAAATAATTCAATACCAAGGTCAGGTTCTATTTGCTGTATCTTAAGTTCAAACAATTTAAATAAATGAATACTATTTCGGGTTGGTCGGTTTGTTCCTATTTCAATTTTTTGAATGTTGCCATCCATACGGTAACAACGAAGTTCGCATTTTCTTAAACCTTTACTTTCTTTGGTTAAACGTTCACATACAATTGCCAATAAATTTTTTAATGCCATTTCAATTCCCGTGGCTGTAAGTATTGGTTCTAAACTCGACAAACGTTCTTCAAAGGGCGAGGGTGGTTTTACAGGTGTGAGCATTTCCATTTCTGCTCCTAAGGCTTGGTCCAATCGGGTTAACAATGCTTGCCCAAACCTACGACGTAAGGCTGTGCGGGGCATTAGCATAAAACTTCCTATAGTTTTTAGTCCTAGTTTTTCTAATTTTTCACAGACAGTTTTTTCTAAGCGTAACGCTGCAGACGGTAATGTGCTTATAGCCTCTGCTTGTTTACCTTCCGTAATGATTAATCCGTTTTTTCCATAATAACAAACAGCCCAGGCACAACCAATTGTATCGGCCATACCAATTCGTATCTGATAACCAAAGTTTTTAAAGCGTGTATGTATTTCCCGCAAATATTCTTTCTCGCCTCCCCACAAATGGGTGCAGCCGCTTGCGTCAAGTATTAAACCATTTTCATCTGTTGAAACAAAAGGTGTATACCGTATACACCATTCAGCTAAAGAGAGTAATAATCTTTTCGACTCTTTTTCGTCGTAATCAAATAATTGTAATTCAGGTAACAATGCCCTGCAATCAGCAACTACCATACCGGTAAACACACCTTTTTCTTGCGCAATAGAATTAACCGCTTTTACAATGCGTCGCCCTTTTTCGTTATTTGCAAGCGCGAAAGGAACTCCCTTTAGTTCGGGTTGCCGACGAATCATCCTATCCGTTATTAAATGCGGAAACCATATCGCTACTATACGTGCCATTCTTACGCAATTTTTGGTTCATGTATTTTTGTAGTAACTATTTGTTCCGAAATATATTCAAGGCCTCGTGGCGACCATTGCACTAACCATTTACCTGTTTGACCATTTCTTACTTTCAACAACTCTACTTCCCACCTCGGAAATCCAACACCAGGCATTTTACCTATTAACTCACTTTCAACAGAATTAATCTTCCATCGCGATACACATGCTACTGCATTCATAGCTTTAGGTTGTTGCCGATGTATAAATCCCGTTACCTTACTTTTTTCTACAGCCAATTGTAATCGTCGCGAATCATTAAAACTCATCTCGCTTATTTCTCCAACAACCGCTGTTAAGGCATCACATTTCATAGCTTCCTCTATTGTCCATAAACAATCTTTCACTTTCCAGGTATCAACAAATAAAATTTGCTCGGGATTAATTCCAAAAACTTTTAACGCGGGAGGAAATAATTTTCGCTTGCTGCTTATCCAAATACAACACCCGTTTTTTTGCATTAGTTTACCAAGTATTACAGAAATAAATCCATTTGTACTAGAGGCATTTTCAGAGGATAAACTAATTAATTCATGTACTGCCCCGCGCGGAAAAATATTTCCCGGAAATACTAATTCTATTGCGCCAAGACCAACACCTAATTGCTCTTTGTCTGGTTTATGGTTACCCTGTA
Organism: uncultured Bacteroidota bacterium; assembly: GCA_937868565.1. Classification (GTDB taxonomy): domain Bacteria; phylum Bacteroidota; class Bacteroidia; order B-17B0; family Aurantibacillaceae; genus Aurantibacillus. The sequence continues at coordinate 16,803 of CALMND010000318.1, forward strand.
AAACAAGTATTTTTTTTTGTAACTTTTCTATTATGTCCTTATCTACCATACGTTTCATCTTCACAAATAATCTGATTATAAATATAACTATAATTTATAGTATAATATTGCTTTAAAACGTAGCATTATAGGTTAATGAGGTTCGGTTTAGAAAAGACTTATTTAATCTTTAGAGGCCTCTAGGCTGTCTACTGGTGATTGCGCAGGAAGTTTAGCATTGGAAAGCAAAGAAGAATTATACGTATATTCTTACGTTTATTAGTCTAACAGACAGCTTCCAACATAGCGAAATAATGTTGGATTAACTTCCTGACAACTAGTTTTTGTTTCGTCTTAAGAACTTAGAGTCGTTTTGTACAAACTGAATCCTTTAGTTAAAATAGAAAAACCTTCTTTCATAAAGAGGATACTTTGCGACGAATTGTTTATATTTAGTAACATGAAAACACTTGCTCTGGGTTGCATGTCTTTGCTAGTGGCATTTGCCTCTGCACAACCCAATCTGAACATAAAACTGCAGGCTTGCTATGACTTGGACTGCCCGACTGGAAACCTCATAACAAACGGAGCGACTACTGGTTCAGCCCTCGATGGCACCGTTCATGGAAACGTCACCTGCGTAGCCGGACATCTTGGCATCCCCTCAACAGCCCTAAAGTTTGGGGGCACCGCGCTCGACTATGTGGCATTGCCCAACAGTTCATTGATACGACCTACAACATCTATCACTATTGCTGGTTGGTTTTATGTTACAAATACCAATTATGAAACATTGGTTTTTACTAAGAATGCTTGTCAAAGTATCTTGCCAGGATACACCACATCGTCTAACAGTGGAAAATTTGCCTTAACAAAATACCCGCCAGGGTGTGGTACAGGAACGACAGTTAGCTCCGCAACCACTATTATGAATACTTGGCATTTTGTAGTGGCGTATGCCGATAACAGCAGACTCCGCATCAGTGTGGATAATGGAACTCCAGTGACAATTTCACATACCCTTGTATTCAATTATGATCCCACTACATCTGTGATTCTTGGTGGAACAAATTTGGCAGGCACCAATTTCCCATTCACTGGTCAGATGGACAATATTCGCTTCTATAACCGTGAATTGATCCCTAGCGAAATCGCGACGCTTTATAGCTTCGATCCATATTGCACAGACGCGGGTTTGCCACCCGTTTCTGATTTCAATATCTCAAGTAACATCATCTGCGACAACGAATCCATTGTATATGTTAATCAGTCGGCCAACACATCTAATGCCTGGAACTGGGAGTTCGAAGGTGGATCGCCATCTACTTCAACATTAATCTCTCCTTCGGTTAATTACAACACCCCCGGTGTGTACACGATTTCATTAGTCGCAAGTAATAACTATGGCATCGGCAACAAAGTCACTAAAACCATTACTGTAACCACTTGTGCCGGGGCTTCCTGGCACACAAAAAATGAACAATATCCAGAGATCTTTCCTAACCCGACTAACGGTCGTTTTACACTTAACCGAATACCGGATTGTGACGTAAGTATTTCAGACGTTTCGGGTTGGCTAATTGATGTGGTGCACAGCGATAGTGAACGCCTAGAAATGAATTATAGTAACCTGAGACCAGGTGTATACTATGTGAATGTCCGGCATCGAGTCACAGGCGAACTCAAAGTTTTGAAACTTTTGGTCTACGGCAAGCCCTAGTGCGCCTCCAAGAGAGTTTCATTAAATATAAATATTAGACAACATAAATTTTTGCTACAGGCTTTGCCATGTAAGGCTCCGAAAAGGTTGTAGTCTTTGGTGATCAAATATAAGTGACTAAATGGAAAGGATTAACTCCGTTAATCCGCATTGCGTATTCTTGAAGTCACCATTTGACTAATTAAGCTGAAGGTTTGTTTTTTTACTCCTTAATAAATTTAATTACAGAACCGCGCGGTTGATTTGGAAACTGCAAAAAATAAATTCCCTTTGAGAGCGATGTCACGTTCAGAGAACCTTGCTCATCAACTTTTGCAATTTTCACAAGTCTTCCATCCAAATTATAAATTTCCGTTTCTGAATATTTTTCATTCACTTTAAAATATAATTTATCTTTTACGGGATTGGGATACACCAAAAAACTGTTTTGCTCTATTGATTTAATGTCAGTTGTTATTCCGCCAACTGTTAAGGTGCTTACTACCATATTACTATCAACTTTGGTGCAATGCTGTTGTGTTGTTGACATATAAGCTTTGTGTTTTATCGTGTAAACGCCGGCTTGTAACTGCCCAACAACAAATGTATCGATGTGCGTTTGAATGGTTGGAAGCATTCCTTGCCAATAACAGGTAGTCAGCTTTATTTCTTTAGGATTATTCGTCACAGTGTGTGTAATATCTACCAAAATACCTTGATTTGGTGTAGTAACATGTGTTACAATCTTCACATTACTAGTTGAACTGGGAGCCTGTGGAACAATCGTAGTTGCGTATATGGTTGGGAGTTGCGCTTTCAGTAAAATAGTTACGAAACACAAAGAAACTGAGCGAAAAAATTTTTTCATAGTTCGAAGTATATATACTTCAAAAACGACAAGTTTTATGCCGCAAATTGTTAAGTCATAAGTAAAAAGGAATTTTGTTAAGACAATCCGGTTTTTTTCGGCTGACCAAAAACAAAAAAACCTGCAATTTGCAGGTTTTCATGAGGTCCCGTCCAGGTTCGAACTGGAGTAGCAGCTTTTGCAGAGCTGAGCCTAACCACTCGGCCACAGGACCTTTTAATTTTAGATTTATGAGCTTAGATTTCAGAATTAGAAGCACTTATCAAATCTTACTTCTAATATCTTATTTCTAAAACCTTATATCTTCCTTCTAAAGGGTAGCAAAAATAGGATTTTTTTAGCAATTTGCGGGTAACTAAATCAAAAAAATGCAAATAAAGTCGAAATTACCTCAAGTTGGAACCACCATCTTTACTGTCATGAGCGCTCTGGCCAAGGAACATAATGCTATCAATCTATCTCAGGGCTTTCCAGATTTTGATTGTTCGCCCAAACTAATGGAATTAGCCAATAAATATATAAACGCAGGCTTTAATCAATATGCCCCTATGACCGGAACTCAGGCGCTTCGTGAAAGAGTTGCCGAAATTATGGAGACTTGTTATGGTGCCAAATACCATCCAGATTCCGAAATTACCATCACGGCTGGCGCCACCCAGGCCATTTACACCGCCATAGCCGCTTTTGTTAAACCCGGAGACGAAGTTATTGTGATTGAACCCGCTTATGATTGCTACGTTCCCGCGATTGAGGTGAACGGAGGAATTGCTGTTTACTCTCAATTAAATTCTGAGAATTTTTCCATCAACTGGGAAGATATCAAATCGAAAGTAAATGCTAAAACCAAAGCCATCATCATAAACTCTCCGCATAACCCAAGTGGCTCTATTATTAGCACAAAAGATTTAAATGAACTAGAAAGTATAATTACCGGTACCGATATTTTAGTCATAAGCGACGAAGTATATGAACACATGGTTTTTGATGGAAATAATCACCAAAGTGTTGCCCTTCATAAAGTTCTGGCTTCGCAATCTATCGTTGTTTCTTCTTTCGGTAAAACGGTACACACAACCGGTTGGAAAATCGGTTACGTGGCGGCTCCTAAGGAAATTATGCTAGAGTTTCGAAAAGTGCATCAGTTTCTTGTATTCGTTGTTAACCACCCTTTACAGCTGGCTCTGGCTGATTATTTAGCGGACCCACAAAACTATCTTGAACTCAAAAATTTTTATCAAAGCAAACGAGATTATTTTTTGAAAATAACTTCCGGTTCCCGCTTGATTCCGCTAAAAACCAGTGGTACTTATTTTCAATTGATGTCCTATAAAAACATAAGTGAAGAAGGGGATGAGTCTCTTGCAGTAAGACTAACTAAGGAAAAGAAATTGGCGACCATTCCTTTATCGGTTTTCTATAAGGAGAAAAAAGATAATAAGTTACTAAGGTTTTGTTTCGCAAAAAAGGACGAAACGCTTGAAAAAGCAGCAGAAATAATACAAAAATTGTAATTGGTAATTTTTACTCGATTGTGCTGTTACGTGAAGACTCTTTCCTGTATTTATTCAGGCGCATAGTCCAATACCCAATAGCACCAATAATCAGAATACAGATGATT
>CALMND010000319.1 GCA_937868565.1 uncultured Bacteroidota bacterium
GGTATTCTTGTAATCTACATCGCCTTTACTAAAATCTGCGTCAACAAAGCTCAAATCGCCCGTGCCAAAATTCGTATTATTAAAACTAATATGTCCTTCACCAAATCTAACTGATCGGAAACTACAACTACCACTACCAAATTTGGCTTTGCGGAAACTAACTTCCCCATTACCAAAATTGGCATTTAAAAAATTAACGTAACCGTTACCGAATATAGCAGACTCAAAAGAAGTCTTATCACCAAGAAATTCTGCCTGACTAAAATCTGTACTGGTGTCGCAATCAAAAAAAGCTTTGCGTGCTTTAAAATCAACTAATTTGATGGCAATATGATCTTCATAACCCTTGTTAGTACGATATTCCGTAAGAGAAAAATCTTTTATGTAAGCTCCGGTTAAATTAATATTCTCCCCATTATCAATCCAACTATAGATTTCATCTTTGCTAATAACGGCAAACTTATGAGACCCCACGCGTTTGTTATTTTCATCAAAAAAACTTACCAATGCAGTTTTTTCACTTTTGTTCATGGGCTGGTCCAGTATATCAACCGTATACTTTAGCAGATGATTTTCATGAAGTGGGCTTCCTAACATGTTTTGTCTATTTATAAATCAGTAGAAAGGGCTGAAAATAATGAATAGAAACGAAGAAAACAAAAAGGAAACAATTAATGATAGGTTAAAATTAAATCTACTCCTTCACTTTCTCTTTTAACAGAGCCTGTTGAAGCACTTCATCCATTTGAGTAACGTAGTGAAAGGTCAAACCTTTTAAATAATCCTGTTTAATATCGTCTACGTCTTTTTTATTTTTTTCACACAAAATCACTTCTTTAATTCCTGCACGCTTGGCAGCTAATAGTTTTTCCTTAATCCCCCCTACGGGCAGAACCCTGCCACGCAAGGTAATCTCACCAGTCATGGCCAAAGCTTTTTTAATTTTTCGTTTGGTGAAAGCGCTAGCTAATGAAGTAAGCATTGCAATTCCCGCGCTGGGTCCGTCTTTTGGCGTTCCTCCCTCAGGTACGTGAATGTGCATATTGTACTCTTCAAAAATTTCACTTTTAAGTTCAATAACTTGGGGACGCGCCTTTAAATATTCTAGAGCTAAAGTCGCACTTTCCTTCATAACCTCTCCCAAATTGCCAGTTAACGTAAGTTTCCCTTTTCCCTTGCTCAAACTGGTTTCAATAAATAAAATATCTCCACCAACTTGGGTCCAGGCTAAACCTGTTACTACACCCGCAATGTCATTCCCCTGATATTTATCTTTGATGTGTGAGGGACCCAATATTTTTACCACGTTCTCTTCGCTAATTTTTGGCATTTCTTCGCCCTTTGCAATGTGAACGGCCATGTGGCGTGCAATCTTAGAAATTTTCTTTTCCAGATTTCTAACCCCGCTCTCAGCGGTATAGGTGTCTACTATAAATTCAATAACCTTGTCATTAATTTTTAACTGACTTTTTTTAAGCCCACTTTCTTCTACCTGCTTTGGCACTAAGTGTCTTTTTGCGATTTCTATTTTTTCTTCAACGGTGTAACCGTTCACCTCAATAACCTCCATTCGGTCACGCAAGGCCGGCTGTATTGTAGATAGATTATTACAGGTAGCGATAAACATCACTTTACTTAGGTCATAGTCCATTTCTAAAAAATTATCGTAAAAAGTTGAGTTTTGCTCTGGATCCAAAACTTCAAGGAGCGCGGATGAAGGGTCTCCATGGTAATCACTTCCTACTTTATCAATCTCATCGAGAATAAAAACGGGGTTAGATGATTGAACTTTTTTTATGTTTTGTAAAATTCGGCCGGGCATTGCTCCTATGTATGTTTTGCGGTGTCCACGAATTTCACTTTCGTCTTTTAAACCTCCTAAACTCATGCGCACATATTTTCGATTCAACGCTTTTGCAATGCTCTTTCCTAATGAAGTTTTTCCAACTCCCGGAGGGCCGTACAAACAGATAATAGGCGATTTTAAATTTCCCTTTAATTTTAATACGGCTAAATGTTCGATAATTCTTTCTTTTACTTTTTCCAAGCCAAAATGATCCTCATCTAAAATGGCCTGAGCGTGATCCAGATCAAAATTATCTTCCGTTTTCTCCTTCCAAGGAAGTTCTAAAAGTAATTCAACATAATTGGTTTGTATACCATGTTCAGCAGCATTTGGATTCATGCGCTGCAATTTGGACACCTGTTTTTCAAAAACTTCTCTCACTTCCGCACTCCATTTCTTCGTCTTAGCTTTTTCTTTGTACCCGTTAATTTCCTGTTCAAAATTATTTCCACCCAATTCTTCCTGAATAGTTTTTATTTGCTGGTTCAAAAAGTATTCGCGTTGCTGTTTATCTAAATCAACTTTTGTTTTGTTTTGAATTTGATTGCGCAGTTCCAACATTTGCAATTCTTTATTTAAGTTTTCCAGCACTAATAAACTGCGTTCCTTTAAATCAGGAACTTCCAGCATTTTTTGTTTGTCACTGGTGTTTGCGTTCATGTTGGAAGAAATAAAATTCACCAAAAAAGTTGGGCTCTCGATATTGCTGATTGCAAAACCTGCGTCACTGGGAATATTAGGCGAAAGTTTTACAATCTGTTTAGATGTTTCTTTAAGGTTGGAAATAATTGCTTGAAATTCCTTGTCACTCTTATTTGGTCTCGACTCATCGAAAGCTGTCACACGCGCTTTCTGGTAGGGCACGGTCTGAACATATTCTTCTATTTTGAACCGCTTTTTCCCTTGAATAATGATAGTCGTATTGCCATCGGGCATTCTCAGCATTTTTATAATATACGCTACCGTACCAACTTTATATAAATCGTCGGCTCCCGGTTCCTCCGTAGAGTCTGCAACTTGCGCCACCACCCCTATTGTTTTGTTAGTTCTATTGTAGTCTCTTATCAGCTGAATAGAACGATCTCTACCCACCGTGATTGGAATTACTACGCCAGGGAACAAAACCGTGTTACGAAGTGGCAATATTGGCAGTATTTCGGGTATTTTTTCATTCCTCATATGATCCTCATCTTCCGAGGTCATTAAAGGAATATAATCTGTTTCGTCCTCCAAGTCACTGCTAAAGCCAATTTCATTCAAATCTCCAAAGTTCATACTCTAAAATATTAATATTCAACTTAAATTCAACTCATATTTTATGCCATCGCTTAAAAATAGACTATTTGGCAGGTTTTTCGGGCATTCGAACAAAAAAGGAAAACCCGTTTTTTTCATACATTTTGATGAACCCGGTTTTACGTATTAACTCATCCTCGTTCTTTTTATATACCACTATATAAGCCGGCCGGTCAATTTTACCGTTTTCCATCCAAAACAAATTAGACGTGGGATAACTAGATAGTCGGGAGTGACCTTCTTTTTCCATAATATTTAGCTGATTTTCAATATAAGCTATTTGATCGGGGTTGGTATAATCTTCAGGTTTACGGTTCGAATAAAATAAATAAGCATAACTCTTAAAATGATGCGTTTCTACGTAGCAATTTTTCGTGGCACACCATTTATAAAATTCAATAGCTGCGTGCTGAGAATACATTTCGATTTTTGGAACTAAAATCACAATCGACAACCAAATAAAGACGATGTTTAAAATTAATCCGTACAGAACTAATTTCAAGTGTTTCCGATTAAGCGCAATGAAAATGAGCAAACTAGAAGTAAAAAAAATGAACCCAATTATAAATTCAAATCCTGTCCAATGAACTTCAGCCTGAAGATTTTGAACCGCTAATTCGTCTTTGATCAGATTATTTTGTATCAGAAAATTTTTCAGAAACAGCATCATAGCCTACCCAGGGATTTTCTTTTTCCCCTCCATATACTATCAGCATTAAACGGAGTGCTGCATCGGTATAATACCGGTCCAGTTGCATTCGCATGAAGGTATCTGATAAAGCCAGCGTATCTGCTGTTTTAAAAAGATCCGGATGAATCGCTTTTGTAATCACCCCCTGTTGCTTAACCTGCTCAATCAGCAATGGCAATTGCGTTCGAAGTGATGCAGTAACCGGGTCATCACGAAACCAGAAATAATGCCCTTGATAGGATTGATAAAAGCGGCTGGTCAGCTGAGCATCATACATGGAACCGTACAATTGGCTATTGAGTGCCTGCGGAACAAGTGCAAACAGCCAACTGAAAGACAGTAAAAACAGGTACTTTTTCATATGACCGTTTTGAGTGATTCATTAAAATAGAACCGGGGCCATCCTGACCCCGGTTCTTGTATACTATGCAATTCGCGGAACATCAGGCCGCTCGAAGAATAAAAAACCGGTACAGGCACATCAGAAATGCCGGTATACCCTTTCTTTTCAACAACATGAATCCTGAATACAGCAGCGAAACCGCTGCCACCCAGGCGACAATGCTCAGGTAAAGGGTGGGTTCCGGTGG
>CALMND010000320.1 GCA_937868565.1 uncultured Bacteroidota bacterium
ACCAAACCTTAGTGTAAAAACCATAGCGCATCAATCATAAAATTTGAATAACAAAAAAAAAAATGTCATCCAACAGATTATTCTTTCCTCTTTTTTTCTGGTTATGTTTTAACCTAACTCATTCACAAAATAAAATATCTAACGGTAATGGAAACTGGAGCAACCCTGCTATCTGGACTCCAGCGGGTGTTCCAAGCAGCACAAATAACGTAACAATATCTAACGGACATACCGTTGTGATTGATGCAACCGTTTCGGTTAACAATTTAACCATTGGCAATGGCGGAGCGGCTGCCGAGTTGCGTTTTTCCGGTAACACGGCCCGCTCTGTAACCGTGGCAAACGACGTTATACTCAACACCTCCGCTACCTTTTCAATTCTTAGCACTTCCAATACCACCCATAGCCTGTTTATTGGCGGAAACCTTCTTAACAACGGAACTTTCCGCATGTTTCAGGACAACAACAGTTTATGTAATGTAACTTTTAATAAAAATGGTAATCAAACCATAAGTGGCTCTGGTGGCTTAACCCGTTTTAACCGCATTATTCTGAATATGGGCGCTACCGCCGCAAATATTTTAGAGGTGTCAAGCACCTCGTTTACGACCATTACTAATTTTCTTACCCTTTCAAATGGAACATTTAAGCTTTCAACGCCCAATGCCGCCACGGTTGTGCCCTTTACTGCAGCTACAACCGTTCAGGCCACCTCTGGTATTTGGCTCAACTCTCCGACAGCGCTTATGAGCTTTAGTGCAGGACTTGGCTTAAATGGCCTTCTTCGTGTGACTTCGGGATATGTTGACCTTGGCAATGCCAACAATGAAGATTTGGCGCCAAATGGTGGAACGCTCACCGTAGAGGGTGGAACTTTGGATATTGCAGGTAAATATAATGTCAGTGCTTCGGCCAGCTCATTTAATTTTTCAGGAGGAACTATTTTAATATCTAATAACGCATCCACCAACACAAGCATTGCTCCTTTTCATATTTCAGCAACGGGAAGTTCGTTCAATATGTCGGGTGGTGTTTTGGTTTTAAGGCGTGAAGGGGGAAGTGGTGCTCAGGATTTAGGCTATTTGAACACAGGTTCCACTGCGGGTTCTGTAACTGGCGGTACCATACAGTTTGGCAATTCTACTTCGCCTGCAAACCAAACCATTAGTATAAATTCTACATTTGCCATACCCAATATGGTTATCAACAGTGGGAGCGTAACCGTTAAGCTGCTTACCAACTCATTGACTATAGCGAACAACATCAGCATTCTTAGCGGCACATTGCAGAGTAACAATTTGCCAATAGCGGTGGCGGGTAACTGGAGTAATTCGGGTTCTTTTGTTTCTGGAACAGGGACGGTTTTGTTTAATGGTTCTTCAGCGCAATCCATTTCTAAATCTGGTGGCGAAACGTTTAACACGTTATTATTTAGTGGCACTGGAACAAAAACTTTTTCCTCGTCCATTACCGCTAATGGAAACTTCTCCGTTAATAGTAACTCCACTGTAGATGTAAGCGCGTCAAATTTTTCGCTTGCTTTAAAAGGAAATTTTATTAATAGCGGCAGCTTTAATGCCCGCGCAGGCACTGTTCTTTTAAATGGAACTACCTCACAAAGCATCGGGGGTTCTTCCACAACAACTTTTTTTAATCTTACTTTAAATAATAATTCGGGCGCCGTTATGAACAGTGCAGAAAACATTGAAGGAACGCTGTCTCTCAATAACGGTCTTTTTAATGTTAACTCCCAATCTCTTATTTTAGTTTCTAATTCTTCAACAACAGCTCGCATTGGTCCAATAACCGGAACTGGTGACATAAGTGGAAATGTTATTGTTCAGCGATACGCTCCCGGAGGTTCCACTGGCTGGGCTCTCTTCGGAACACCCATATCGTCTGCTTTAACGTTAAATGATTGGGATGATGATATGATAATCAGTTGCCCTACCTGTCCGGACGGAAACGTTCCCAATTTTTTATCTGTCTATACCTATGACGAGACTCAGCCCGGCGCTCATGATGCTGCAGCGTCGTATGTTGGCTTAAGTGGAATTAACGATGCCATTGTTCCCAATAAGGGCTACTGGGTTTATCTTGGCACCGGAGCCGTTACCACCGCGAGTATGGTAATAGATGTTACTGGTGCCGTTAGAAAGTTTAACCAGACAATTCCCTTAACCCGCACTAACTTTGGCTCAGCAATTGACGATGGTTGGAATTTGATTCACAATCCATATCCATCAGCAATCAGTTGGGCTGCCCTTAAGGGAAGCACGACAAACATTGATGACGCAATTTATGTTTATAATGCCGATCTTAATTCAGGAGCCGGGACCTTTGCAACTTATGTAAATGGTATAAGCAGCCCAGCTGTAGCTTCGGGCGGAATAGGAGATAATATTCCTATGTGCCAGGGTTTTTATGTGCATTCAACAGGGGCAACTGCACTAACAGCTCAAGAGTCTAATAAAGTAGCGGCGAATCCTAGTTTTTTAAAGTCCGCTGCGCTTCACACCACTCCGCTTTTGAGATTAAACCTGCATGGATCTAATTCCTATTTAGATGAAGCGGTAGTGTATTTTCAAACAGGAGGAACTAAAAATTTCGAATTCGATCACGATGCCTATAAAATGGCTTCTTTTGATCCCCTTGCGCCAGCAATATGCATTAGCCACGGCGGGGTTGATTTTCAAATAAACGGCGTGCAGCCGCTGAACGGAAATTTCAGTATCCCTGTTAAAGCAACCACCGGAACGAGCGGAACTTTTACTATTAGCGCTAACGATATAAATACTTTTCCTTTGGGAACCTGTATGATTTTATTTGATAAAGCAACTTCTACAACCACCGACCTTAAAACTTCTGATTATGTGTTTTATCTTGCTGACACCACCGTAGCGCCAAGATTTGAATTACAGATAACATTGAACACTTTAAATATTACATCTAAGGTTAATCAGCCAACATGCCAGCTTCCCAACCAAGGGTACATTACGGCCATAGGTTTAAATCAAGGCCCCTGGAATTACATCTGGAAAAATAATGGTATCATAGTGAAAACAAGCATCAATATGCTCTTCGCTGATACACTGAAGAACTTAGCCGGAGGTGTGGTTGAATTGGAATTAAGTACAACAGGCTTGTGCGACAATAACACCTCACTACATAATGTTCTTTCTAAGACTCCTGTTACTGCGCAATTTAGCAGCATTGACACTTTGGTTTTAACAGAGTCATCATCTGACGTCCTATTCACAAACACTTCTGTAAACGGAACTAGTTACTTATGGTATTCAGGATACAATAATGTCATCTCCACTCTTGATTCACCTATTTTCACTTACAACAATCCGGGAGAGTTTGATGTAAAACTTATTTCTACGAACAACACAGGATGTTTAGATTCCATTCAGAAAAAAATTGTTGTTATGGATGGACTCGCTTCTTTGAAAGAAAATAAAGAAAGTCACTCATTTCTATTAAAAACTCTTGAAAAAAACAGATACCTTATTCAAGGGAATTTTAGCGAAAATCAAAAAACCGAAATCCGACTTTATGATGTAACTGGGAAATTATTAAATAACTATGGTAGTGCCTTTTTAAACAGCATCTCCTTAGTGATAGATTTAAATGAGTTTCGACAAGGAATTTATTTTCTATATATTTCTAATGGTTCTGAAACTAAAACCATGAAGCTTATAGTAAACTAGTCCCCTTTCTCTAAGTTAATTTTTTCGTCGCCATCTTTATAGGGAAGGTAGGTAAAAATAAACTGAAACATTTCTTCGGTTGTTTTCATACTCTCCATGCCGTTACCGTGAGTAATTGTTTGCGGCGGATGAAAAGGGTTATTAGGATTTTTAATCGTGTTATCAAACGTTCCGAAAACGTGAATGGTAGTTCCCGATTCTAGTTTCACTGGTTGTTCAAATGTGTAATAATACTGCCATTTGAAATCCCATTTATTAATTCTGATTAACGGTATGCTATCCCCGTTTTGTTTTACTGCAAAGGCCCAAAAACTCTTGCCAATCAAATGCATATGAGGATTAACAGAAATCATAGAAATACCTTTTGATAACGTTGTTAGTGTGTGAAAGGTTTTTATTTCGTTTGGGGGTATTACAAATTCGGGTTCGATTTTTGAAATTCCAAAGGTGCCCATTTGCGTTTCAAATATGGATCGCTCAATCGGTGTTTTTCTATAAAATACATTAATATAACTGCTGTCCAAAACTTCTTTATTGCTTGGGCCGTAGTGTATATTATTTAACAGAAATAACCCGTTTTTCTTTAAGCGATAACCCCCAATTTCTTTTGGATATGAGGGGGGAATGTACCCCGGCAAATAATACACGATGTTAGGTGTAAGGGTTGGATATTGCGGCTGTGCTTTGTCTGTATAAGGAATTTTCATGTTTTTGTACACCATAAATAATTCTGCTTTCGTGTCGCTATGCACATACTCACCTTCCATATAATTGAATTTCCTTTTTTCGTCGTAACTGATCAAATGTCCGTTAACATGATGGAGTAATTTGCGTTGATGCGGCACAAATTCTACAAAGTCTACTAATGTGTCTTGCTCAATTTGGTAGGGGTATTTCAAAATCAAAAAAGCATCCGTGCCATTTCCTTTAACAAGCACCGGTTTTTGTAGTCTTATAGACAAATCTGGTTTACCAAAATAAGAACCCTTAAAAAATTTCGGGGCTTCCGGTTCCCTTAAACTATCTCCCCTCTTTAGTCCATTATCAACCCAAGTTTTTACAAGATCTATTTCTTTGTCACTTAATACTCTTTCTCCTACAAAATGAGAATAGGCCGCATCAGCCGGCCACGGTGGCATGTAACGTGTTTGTGTTACAAATTTTATCAGTTTTGCTTTTTTTACGGCGTCTAAATAACTTAATAAGTTAAAAGGGCCGCTCTCGCCAGGTCGGTGGCATGGTGTGCAGTTCTTATAAATAATGGGTGCAATGTGTTCGCTCCATGTAATATTGCCTTTCTGCAGATCACTCGTTTTATTTTCATGACATGCCATTACGAAAATCGAAAACAACAGTATAGCGAAAGATCTTATCATCAAAGGGTGAATTTACAAAAGATTATTCTCTCCCTTTTTTTGAATGTTTGTTAGAGAGCTTTAATTTGGTATTTTTATTCCGTCCTTTCGTGTTTGTATTGTATAACAGACATTAAACTTTAAATCGTGTTTATGAAAAAGATTTTTGCCTTTGTTTTATTACTTTCTTCCTTAAAAGATTTTGCGCAAAACGATACACTTAATAACGACGAAGCTCCGAAAACCAAGTTGGAAGGGTATACCGAAGCATATTATTGTTATGATTTTAATAAACCTGCTGACAACCTTCGTCCCGGTTTTATATATAACCACGCACGACACAACGAGGTTAATGTTAACCACGCGATTATCAGAGCCTCGTATACTTCGTCAAAAGTCAGAGTAAATATGGCTATTATGACCGGTAATTACGCCCAGTATAATCTGGCTTCTGAGCCCGTGTTACTGCGTCACATTTATGAATCACATGTTGGGTTTAAAATCAAAAAAAATATTTGGTTCGATGCCGGTATATTTGCTTCTCATATTGGTTTTGAGAGTGCTATTTCAAAAGACTGCTGGACACTAACCCGCTCGATTGTTGCCGAAAATTCTCCTTATTACGAAAGCGGCGCTAAATTTAGTTGGACCCCTAACAGCAAATGGTTATTCAGCGCATTATACCTCAACGGCTGGCAACACATTCAGCGGCCTTCCGGCAATAACACTCCTGCCGGTGGAACGCAGATTACCTACAAACCCAACGATAAAATGACTTTTAATTACAGTACTTTTTTTGGGAATGATAAGCCTGACTCAGTGAGACAGTTCAGACATTATCATAATTTCTATGGCATTATGCAATTCACCAAAAAGTTCGGAATGATTGCCGGTTTTGATTTAGGTATGGAACAATCCAAAAAGGGTTCCTCAACTTATAATACCTGGTATACTCCGGTAGTTATGCTTCGTTATTATTTTACCGAAAAATTCGGACTTGCTGCAAGGGCAGAATATTACGAAGACAAAAAGGGTGTGATAATTGCGAGTGGCGCTACAAATGGTTTTAATACCAAAGGTTATTCAATTAACATGGATTATTATCCTACACACGATGTATTATTCCGTATAGAAGGGAAATTATATGATAGCAAAGACCGCTATTTTTTAAAGGGTAAAAACCTGAGTACACAAAACTTTTGCCTGACGTCATCTATTGCTATTTTGTTTTAGAAATTGTAATAAGGGCTTATCATCAAATATACCACCACACCGGTAATAGTAACGTACAACCAAATCGGGTAACTAAAGCGTGTTAATTTTTTATGTTTCTCCCTTTGGTCAGTTAGGCCATAATAAAAAGACAATAACACCATTGGCAAAACAACAATGGCGAGGAAAATATGTGTAAGTAAAATAATAAGATAAACAGGTTTAATTCCACTAACGGCAGCACTTTCAGAAGCACTCATAATTCCATCATGATCAACATCGCCATATTTGGTATCGGGAATAAAATAATGCGCGGTTACATAACTGATTAAAAACAATGCGCTTAAAGCAAAGGCCGTAAGGTTTAGTTTTTTATGTAATTGAATATTTCGGCGTTTAATGGCCAATAAAGAAAAAATAAGAAGCGCGCTGCAGCTACCGTTTAACAGGGCATTTAAAGCCGGCAATTGATAAATAAATGCAGGAAAAGTATCAGGGTGTGGAATCCATTTTTGATTTAGAACGGCCACAAGTCCACAAACCGCTATTGTAGTTCCGTAAGTAATAACTTTAATTGCTTTTTCGTTATTTGCTGCTAAAAAGGCCATAATTACTTTTTGTCAAATTTACATGCTGAAGGCCGTATAAAAAAAGAAAAGACCGAAAAACTCCGGTCTTTTCTTTTTTTAGAATTAATATTCTATTTTCCTGCTATCATGTTAAGTTGTTCCTGACTCACTCCCGTCGATGAATAACCTCCGTCGTGGTATAGGTTTTGCATGGTGACCATTTTGGTTAAATCACTAAACAGGGACACGCAATAGTTTGCGCAATCATCAGCACTTGCATTACCAAGTGGAGATTGTGCCTCGGCAAATTCATAAAACTCGCTAAACCCTTTAATGCCTCCACCGGCAGTGGTTTTAGTTGGCGATTGAGAAACCGTATTAATGCGAACTTTCTTTTGTTTACCATAGTGGTAACCAAACGTGCGGGCAATACTTTCGAGCATGGCTTTAATATCGGCCATATCGGTATAAAACGGATAAGCTCTTTGCCCGGCAATATAAGTTAATGCAACAACTGATGCCTCTTCATTCAATGCGTCTAATTTATGTGCAACGGCCAACATTTTATGAAAGGATAATGCAGAAACATCTATTCCTTTATTAAAAAAATCATAGTTCAATTCCGTATAGGGAATGTTCTTACGAATGTTCACGCTCATTCCAATAGAATGTAGAACAAAATCGATTTTACCGCCTAAAACATCCATAGACTCGGTATAAAGTTTTGTTAGCTCGTCAACACTGGTCGCATCAGCAGGAATAATTTTAGAGCCTGTTTTTTCAGCTAATTTATTTATTTCTCCCATACGCATAGCTATTGGAGCGTTTGTTAGAGTAAAAGTTGCTCCTTCTTCATGCGCTTTTTCTGCCACTTTCCAGGCAATAGAGTTTGCATCAAGTGCGCCGGTAATAATTCCACGTTTTCCTTTTAATAAATTATAAGCCATAATTGTTTTTTTGTTGTACAAATATAACATTCTCAGTTAAACCTAATCTGCATTTTTTTATTAATAGAAATCTAACCATTACCTGTGAATAAAGAAAAAAGTTAATAAATTTATTACCATTGCTTGTTTTAATTTTGATCCGTCAGGTGTGTTTCTTGATTCTATTGCGATAACACTGCCAAATTTTAAAATTTGGATTTAAGGCCAGCTGATTTACAAAAAAATTGTCGCTTACAATTGTCAAACCCATGTGAATATGACTTTTACTCGAGAGGCGTTCCCTTGCCTCTGCTATTAAAAGGGGAATAAGCAAAAGTGTACTTATAATAACTTTTAAAGATTTTTGTTGCTTTTTTTACACATGAACTAGGCTGCTGTAAAATTCTCGTTAGGCCTTCATAAGGAATAACAGCAAACAAAATAAAAAATCAATCGGCAAAAAGTGAGAAATAAAAATTCCAACGGAAATAATTTCGCAAGCGTAGCTAAAAGCGCTTGACGAAAACCTCCGGTTTTTGCACGATTAGTTTAAATTCAACAACTCTTTTGCGTTTACTAAAGCAGAGTTTGTGGGTTTTCCAGTACTCAACATTTTAGCTATTTCATTAATTCGTTCTTCGCCTCTTAATTCTTTTATATGAGAAACCGTTTTATCTTCCTGGTCTTTTTTATAGACAAACAAATGGTGATTTCCTTTGCTGGCCATTTGTGGTAAATGCGTAATAGCAACTACCTGCATGCTTTTACCAATGTCCTTTAAAATATTCCCGATTTTATCTGCCACATCGCCGCTCACACCGGTATCAATTTCATCAAAAACAATAGTAGGTAGTTTTTTCTTTGTTGCTAAAAGGGCTTTTAGAGTTAGCATTAAACGCGACAACTCTCCTCCACTGGCCACTTTGTGCAGTTCATTTAAAGCAACTCCTTTGTTAGCACTGAACTTAAATTTGACTAAATCTAAACCGCTTAAACATAATTCATCTGATTTATTTAAGTCAATCTTAAACTCTGCATTTTGCATAGATAAATTTCCCAGCATCTTCTTCACTTGTTTTTCAATTCCTTCAATCGCTTTTGAGCGAGCGGCGCTTAATTCTTCTGCAATTTGTGTGCAGTTTTGTGTTAAAAGACTAATCTGCTTTTTAAGCTCTTCTATTTCATTCTCCAGAGAGTTAACATTCTCGAGTTTGGCTTCGGTTTCTTCCTTTATTTTTATAAGCTCTTCTTCTGTTTTAACCTGGTGTTTTTTTAAAAGACGGTTAAGTTTATCCATTTTGGAATTTAGCTCTTCCAACTTTTTGTTGTCGAAAACAACTTCATTCTCTGCGTGCTCCAATTCCGCAGACAGTTCTTTGAGTTCAATATACGCGGAGTTTATTCTTTCATAAAATGCCGTATAATTTTTCCCGTATTTACTTATTGCATTTATAGATAGTTTTATTTGACTTAAACCTGTAAGAACATTTAACTCCCCCCCATTAATTGCATTGGCCGCAGAGAGTAAATTACTTTTAATTGTTTCTGCATTTTCAAGTCCAAGACATTCTTCCTCTAATTCTTTAAGTTGCCCGACTTTAATTTCTGCCTCATCGAGCTCCTTAAATAAAAACTCAAAATAATCTAACTCTTTTTTTGCTTTTATTTCTTCTTCATATAAGTACAACAACTTTGATCTTAATTTGCCTAACTCTGAATACGATTTTTTGTATTCTTTATAATTACCAAGGCTGCCTGCAAACGAGTCCAGCAACTCCAACTGAAAATCAGTTTGATTTAATAAAAGTGTTTGATGCTGTGAATGAATGTCTATGAGTTTTTCTGATAGTAGTTTCAGAACTGTTAAATTGACCACTGAATCATTTAAAAAACTTCGAGACTTTCCTTCCACACTAATTTCTCTTCTTAGCAAAAGGGTTTCTTCATAATCCAAGTCCTGTTCTATGAAAAAGGATTTTAAATCCAACTCTTTTGTGTCAAATTCAGCTTCAACAATGCATTTTTTGGTTTTGTTTTTTAATGTGGCAAAATCGGCCCTGTTTCCGAGCGCGAGGCCAAGTGCTTCTAGAAAAATAGATTTTCCGGCTCCAGTCTCTCCGGTAATAACAGTAAGTTCTCCCGGAAAATGAACTTCCATCTCTCCAATTAAAGCAAAATTGCTAATATATAGTCGCTTAAGCATGGCTACAATTTCGGCTAATTTAAAGAGTTTAAAAAGTGCTTTTATAACAACTGCACCTTAGTTTTTCAACAGTCTTTTTGCTTCACTCATTCAACCCAGGGTATTCACTCATTAAAAACATGCTTTCAAAAGTATTTCCAAAAATTACCCAACGAATTCCCTTTGTCCTGCGTATTTAATATTAAACACAACTTTTAATTAATATTTTTATGAGGCAGCTAAAAATTACCAAGCAAATTACCAATCGTGAAACCGCTTCTTTGGATATGTATTTGCAGGATATAGGACGAGTAGAGCTAATTTCGGCGCAAGACGAAGTTGTGCTTGCGCAAAAAATAAGAACCGGCGACCAAAGAGCTCTGGATAAATTGGTAAAGGCCAATCTTCGCTTCGTAGTATCAGTTAGTAAACAATACCAAAATCAGGGATTAAGCTTGCCCGACCTTATTAACGAAGGAAATTTGGGTTTAATAAAGGCCGCTCAACGTTTTGATGAGACAAGGGGTTTTAAGTTTATCTCTTACGCTGTTTGGTGGATTCGTCAAAGTATTCTGCAGGCTCTCGCTGAGCAAAGTAGAATTGTAAGGCTTCCTCTCAATAAAATTGGAGCAATAAACAAAATAAACAAAACCATATCCAAACTTGAACAGGATTTAGAGCGCGAACCTTGTTACGAAGAACTGAGTGAGGTCTTAGATATGTTGCCAGAAGATATTATTGATACCATGCGCAATAATAGTCGCCACATGAGTATGGATGCGCCCTTAACTGCGAATGACGACGGCGGAAGTATGTACGACCTCATGAAAAATGAAGCCTCACAAAATCCTGACAGGCAATTGATGGGAGAAAGTTTGCAGCTTGAAATATGCCGTGCCCTTTCTACATTAACCGAACGCGAATCTGATGTGGTCATGTTGTTTTTCGGATTGAATGGAAAACACGCACACTCGCTTGAGGAAATTGGAGAAAAATTCGGCCTGACACGCGAAAGAGTTCGTCAAATAAAGGAAAAAGCTGTGCGTCGTCTTAAACATGGTTCCAGAAGTCGCCTGCTTAAAGTTTATTTGGGTTAAAATATTACTTTTTTTCTGCCCTTTACAATAAATCTTATCTTTGGTTAATGACCACGGGCAGGTTACTTTATTTGGATGGATTAAGGGGTGTTTTAGCTCTTATCGTGTTTCTTCATCATTTTTTATATGCTTTTTATGGTGATATTATTTTTGGAGGAAATTATCAGGAATTTTTATCGGGTAACCGCTTTATGTTCGATAAAATATTTGCTTTTACCCCTTTAAACATTTTATTTAATCCCGGAACTGCTATTCATTTTTTCTTTTTGCTAAGCGGTTATGTTCAATCCCACCACTACTTTCAGAAACCTGACATTGTAGCCGTTCAAAAAAGTTTTTTTAAACGTTATTTCCGTTTAGCCATACCCACTCTTGTCGTGATTATTTTGGTTTTTGTTTTTCATCAGTTAAATTGGATAATAAGAGATAAATTCCCATTTAATGCTGTTACAGCCGAATGGTCAAAGAGCATTATGCCCGATAATTTGTCATTTTTGAAAATGATAACACACGGCCTCTTTGATTGCTTTATGGGTCATTCCAGATACTACCAAGTGCTGTGGACCATGCCCACCGAATTGTACAATTCTTTTATGGTTTTAGCCCTTTTGTTATTTACGCACAACGTTAAAAACAAAACTAAATTTTTATTGTTCTGGGTTTTTGTGCAATTGTTTTTTTTACAAGCCTATTACAGTGTTGCTTTTACTGTTGGTATGCTTATTTCCTATTCCGAACTAAACAGTAGTTTTTTCAAACGCATTTTCACAAATCGTTTCGTTAAACTAACTTGTGGGGTAGTTGGCGTTTATTTTGCCTCTTATCCTTTTATTGGCTACCAGAATTCAACTAAAAACAGCATGTATAGCCTCATTTCCTTTTTTGAAGTGTACCCACACATAATCAGTTATTTGATCGGAGACGCGCTTTTGTTCTGTCTTTTAATTTATTCTGAAAACACGAAGCGCTTCTTATCCAAAAGGGTTTTTCTCCTTTTTGGAGAAATTTCTTTTATGCTTTACTTAATACACCTGCTTATAATTTTTAGCTTATCACCCTTTATTTATACCAAACTTTCTGCTCAGATGGACTATAAAGCAAATCTTATTGTTACTGGGGTTCTGACTTTTATAACGGTTAGTGGTTTGTCGTATTTGTTAACCAAATGGGTTGATGTCCCCACACTACGGTTCTGTAATAAATATTCGAAAAAATTATTTGGCCTGTAGTTTAACACACAGAGAAAGCGAAATTAGAATCACCTGCTTAACATCACGAAAGCGCTCCAGTAAAAAGGTTCTTTATACTTCGTTTTTAGCTGTTTAATAGCATCTGTAAAAGCCAGCTGCTTGTTTCCCGTTTTTGCATAATTTGTATAAAACTGCGTCATCAGCTCCGTGGTGGCAGCATCACTAACACTCCATAAACTCATGATGATACTTTTTGCACCTGCAATTAAAAAGGCACGCTGCAAGCCATACACTCCCTCGCCTTGCTTCACACTGCCCAAGCCGGTTTCGCAGGCGCTTAACACAACCAGATCGGTTTTATCCAACCTTAAACTCATCGCCTCATAAGCTGTCAACACCCCATTTTCGCTGTTTGGCGACGGATGGAAATCTTCGTTAAAAACGTTTTCACAATTAGCCAACAATACTCCACTTCTTAACAAAGGATTTTCTTTGGCCGCGCCAATGTCAACCCCTAAAACTTTTGTAGTTTCCATTTTGCTTAAGTCTGCCAAAAAATAACCATGTGTAGCAATATGTAAAATACTAGGCGAATTGATTTCTTTCACTTTTGCTTCGGTGGCCTGCTCGCCAATCAAGGTAGTTGTGCTCACCTTAAGGCTTCCCAAGAGTTTGGAAACGTTTTTCACTTCTTTTTCAGTGCCGGGTAATTGATCCAAATAACCGTTGCTCCCATAAAAAGGATTACCAATTAAAAAGGCGGTGCTGGGTTTCAAAGACTCCGCTTCGTTTTGTTTTACGTTGATTAAATCTTTACTATTTCCAATAAACTGTATGCTGTATTTGTCAATCAAATATTTTCCGCTTGCATCCTTTAAGGCATTAATACTTAATTGATGATAGGCGCCATCTAAAGACAAATAAATTTTTGAAACGCCCTTTAATTGTTCGTCAAGAATTTTCCAGGTTAAATTATAGGCTTCGTTCTCCGACTTAATATTAATTGTTTTTTCTCTGAAATCGCCAATTGCTTTTTGAATGACCTTGCCTGCTCCTAATTCTATTACTTTGACATCAGAAGGGCTCGAAACAATGGCTAAATAACTTTCATTTCCCGTAAAGCCATTATCGTATTCATTCAACTGAACGATTTCCACAATGGCCTCATTAGATTTAAGTAATTTCTGTATTGTATTAAAATCAATCGGCTTTTCATTCATGCTTTCTTTAAACAAAGCGCTCTTTTGTGATAGCTCTCTTTCCAGTTCATCTTCTCTTTTTTGCAAACTGTCCATATTAATTTTTTCTTGCGTCAACTCTTCTTTACTTAGTTGGTAAGCAAGATTCAAATTCTCTTTTGTCTCCAGCCATTGCGTATAGGATGTTTTTAAGGATTCGTCGGTGCTCGAAGAAATGATGTTTCTGATTTTGGAAGAGTTATTCAGAAGAAAACCCTTTGTATTAATGAGCGTATTATAAAATTGTTTGATTAATTCCTTATCGGTTTTTCCATACGTGTAGGCAAAGGAATAAAAGCGCTGAAGACGCAAATTGGTTTTTTCCCAATAGAGACTTTTTTCGTTTTCATTTAAACTGCTAAAAAAATTACCAATATAATTTAAGGTATTGTCAATGACTACTTTGTAGTTTGTTTTAGCCTCACTCAATTTATTATTTAAACTTTGGGTCAAAGCTAAATCTTCAAGCGCCTGAACGTAGTTAGGATGAGTTTCTCCGTAAATGGTTTTTTTCTTTTCAACTACCTTTGTGATTAATTCGTTTGATTTGGAAATATTATTTGAAAATCTGTAAAAATTAGCCAGCTCCTGTTCTGTCGCAAGTGTTGCTGGGTTATTTTCTCCGAGTTTGTGTTTATTAATGTCGTATGCGCTCAATAATAGCTTTTCAACATCGGCCGCTTTCCCCATTTCCATATAAAGTTGCGCAAGACCTTTTTTAAGGTGTGCCAAATCCGGATGGGCGCCGAGTTTTTTTTCTTTCACGGCGATCGCCTTTAAGTACAACTCTTCCGCGTTAGTATATTTTTTCTGGAAACGGTAAATATTTGCCAAGTTAATTTGCAGTTTAATAAAGTTTCCGGCATCTTCTTTTAATGCGCTTGCTGCTTCTAAAACACTTGTATTCATTTGAGTTTCCGCATCCTTCAACTTATTCATATCTAAATAAGTCATGGCCAGATTATTATAAATAAGTGCTTTTGCTAATTGATTGTTTTGCTCTTTAGCAAGTTCCAGCGCTTTTTTAAAATCCCGCTCGGCTTCCGTATAAAAACCAGTTTCTTTTTTTAAAACCGCGTTATTATTTATAGAAACCAACAACAAGCCTTTATTTTCTCCTTTTTCCCTTAAGCCCAAAGCCTTTTCATTAAATGGTTTTGCTTTGTTGTATCTTCCCGTAGATTGATAGAGAAGGCCCAAATCGCTGAGTGTTTGTGTGTAATTAATATTATCCGTTTTGCTTTCCCCCTCATAAAGCGCTTTAGCAAGTTTAAAGCTTTGTTCGGCCAGGTAAGTCTTGTTTCCTGCCATAAAAAGTTCGCCGTTTTTTAAATTGGTGTATGCTCTGTCTTCAACTGTTTTTTCTTCTTTGTTTACGAGCTTTTCAAGATTAATAACTGAGCTGCTAAACGCATTCCCTTTTTCTTTGGTTTCAAAAGTTCCACTATTATCTAAAAAAGAAATGGCGAAATTAAAGTTGCTTTCATCGTATTCTTTCCTTTGCTTTTCAAGCCTTTCGTTTGTTTTTTCCTTAGCCTTATCTTTCACTTTATCTTTTAACTCGTTGGCCTTATCCTTCATAAAACCACCTAGGTTTATTTGAGAAAAAACGAAACTTTTTACAGAAAGTAGAGAAAAAAGGGTAAGAGCAAAACGGTTCATAGTAAATTTGTTGGTTTCAAAGTTAGGCTTTTTATTAAAAACGCTTTGTTTAGAAGATTTAAACGTATAATTAAAAGACTTAAAAAACCATTAATACATTTAATGTCAATTAAATAATCCTGCATGAGGCTACTTTTTATTTTGCTTCTTTTTTTCGAGTTCAACACACTGCACTGTCAGGATACGGTAAAAGTAGCCTTAACACTAACGCCGGAGCAACAAGCAGAGGAAGATTACAATAAGGGACTAGCGGCTTTAAAAACAAAGGACTTTAATACGTCTATCGAGCTTTTTTCGAAATGTGTCACAATGAAACCTCAATTTGACAAGGCTTTTTACAATCGGGCGGTAGCTTACTCTCATTTGGGCAAAAACGCAGAGGCTTTAAACGATATTAACGTTGCCATAAAAATCACGCCCCGAAACCCAGATAATTTTTTCAATAAGAGTCTTATTTTTTTGGGGATGAATCAAAAAGACAGTCAACAGGTTGCTTTAGACAATTGTTTACGACTAAACGGAGAACACGCTCAAGCCGCTTATTACAAAGGAATGTTTGCTTTCGAAACAGGAGATTTTGACAAATCGGTAGGCTATTATTCTATTGCTATATTGTCTAATAAAAACTATGTATACGCCTATAACGACAGAGCAAGCGCCAAACGTCAAAAAGGAGACTTAGCGGGTGCAATTGCGGATTACGAGGCTGCGCTTGCAATCGATAGCACCCAGGTATTCATTTACAATAATCTTGGTTCTGCTTATCGTTTAACTAAAAATTACCCGAAAGCTATAGAAGCATACAGCAAAGCGTTTAAAGCAAACCCTCAATATTGGACAGCCTTAGTCAATCGTGGGAATGCATACTTGGAAAGCAACGAATTAAAATTAGCGCAACTTGATTTTGA
>CALMND010000321.1 GCA_937868565.1 uncultured Bacteroidota bacterium
TGGCACTTCTAGGTACTGCTTGGCCACCTCCAATAGTAAGCGTCCGTCTTTCTTGCCCAGCTGTTCCTCCACCACCAATGCAAAGACTTTTGTAGTCTATTTCAGAATTGGTTCCCAAATCTTGTACCTGCTTTTCTGCTTCCTCTTCAACGGGAACTGTAATAGCTTTCGTGTCCAAAACAGGTTCATATTTGGTTGTTGGAGCTACTGCAGGAGCAGTTTCATTTTTACAACTAGTAACGCCAAAGGTTACTAAAAACACAAGCATCAATAACGAGATGCTTTTAACAAAATTTGCCGTTTGAGCTTTCGCTCCAAAAATATTTTTCATGATAATTCAATTTAAGATTGTACAATAATTTTTACTTTTTCGGCGCTATCTAAAGCACCATACACCAAGCGTTTAAGCTTAGCAAATGCCTTCCGAGATTGAAGACCTAATCCTGGTCCACACAATTTCGTTACAGGCGCTATACAGCCATTCAATTCTTGCAAAGCATTGTTGGCAGGATGGATCAGAATCAAACTTCTGTTCTTTACTGCAACCAGTTCCAAATGCCAATTAAATTTTCCGCTGTACCGCTTTCTTAAAAAATATTCCCCTTCCGGAATGCAGGAAACCCTTTTCTCGTTTTCCTTCCATGGCAATTCAATCGTATAACAAAGGAGTTTGCCTTCACATTCAAGTTTTCCGTTGGTCCCATCGGGGAAATACTTTCTAGTTAGAATGAGAACCATTCTACAAGCCACTAACTTTCACCAATGCCAATGGGTTAAAAGCACCGTTTTTCAACGAATACATTTGCCCGTTTACCTCTTGGTAAAACTCAATACCCAAAGCCACAAACAAAGGTTTGGTGCTAGCAGGAGTCACGTTATGAACATGGTTTACAACCGCGGTCAACGCTGCATCCCAAGGTAGGATAGCAGTTTCTGCTGAGGCCACTACAAACACTTCCGCTTCAAAATCAACTTCTGCTCCCGCAGAAACAATTTTGTAGTGCGTAGTGCCCGATGGCGCCGCAATCATGTTCGTCGGAACAAATGGATCAATGTCCACAGTGATCTTTCCACCAGGTCTGTCAATTGCGCTCACAAAAGGCGCATACAAACTCGTTCCTAATTTTCCACGAATGTTAAACTCAAAGCCTAACAGCAATTCCGCTTCCCCATCAATCACGTTTCGTAATCCACGCTCATTAACCAAGTCCGCTTGAATCACTTTTACCATTTGCTGAGTCAGACGACTCACCATTCTACCATCGGCAGAATTAAGCAGCAATGCTCTCATTGCAGTGCGCAAAGTTTTTCCGGCTTTTCCAGCTCTCCCGAATTCAGAACCATTCTCACGTGTTCTTTGAAACGCAGGATCACTTTTAATTCGGCTCGCTTCAATGCCACCCTTCTCGCGAGCGAGGTGCCCGTCCTGGGTTTTATAAAAGGTAATATCCCCGATAGTACCTTTTAGTTTAATTATGCCTTTCTGTCTTGCCATAATTTCTAAAATTTCAATTAATACTCCTTTTCATAATCACTTCATTTCGATAATCGTTGCAACTAATCCTCGAAAGATTAGAGCAAATATTTCCCCTTCAGAAAGACAATTCAAAACCACCTACATACAAACCATTCTAAAACATACATTTACATCTACCTCATTTTAGAATATGTAAGAATTTTGGCTAAATTTGCGACACAGATGAAGTACACCAAAGCCTAGTCAAAGGCATGGATAGTGTATGAAAATGAGTAAAAGTGATATCGAATAGTACTAGAGTATGTATCTATCCAAAAGATGTGCAGCGTATTACAGGAAAAAGGTATTTACAAGCAAGATTGTATTTGATAAAGATCAAAAAGCACTTCAATAAAGAACCGCATCATTTAGTTTCTATTGAAGAATTTTGCGAGTATACTGGTTTACAAATAGAACATGTAGTTCGTTGTATTGTTGGATGAAAAAACAGGGAATTCAAGTCCAAAACCAAAGTGTGTAGAACATTAACATGTTCATTAACATGTTTAAATAAGAGTTCAAATAAGTTGCAAAGTCAGAGACAAATTTGTAAATTTACGCATCAAGATTTACGCTATTTTATTACAAAATACGAGGTGCCAATTCGGTTAGTATTGCAATGCGTCCGATTAGAAGCCCCGAAAACATTGGTAATTTTGAGTAGGTTCGACTCTCCCCGACTCCACTTTATTTAGAAGAAGTAGCCCCTGTTATAGGGGCTTTTTTTTGTTTAAAATTTAAATTTTGCCCAAAGTCTTTATTATTCTAAGGTTGTTTCTTCAATGGTTTCTTTTGTTGTATCATCTTTTACATCACTTACTGCTT
>CALMND010000322.1 GCA_937868565.1 uncultured Bacteroidota bacterium
AACAATACACTATCATTAAAAAATAAACATGAATATTTTAGGAAAAAAAGTTATTCTAAGAGCTATTGAAGAAGCCGATTTACCAACCCTTCATAAATGGTCTAACGATCCAAATATTTGGTATATGTTGGACGGTTGGCATTTTCCGGTTAATGCTGTATCGCAACAAACATGGTTTCAGAATGCAAGCAAAGACCAAAACAATTTGCGTCTGGTAATTGACACTCCAGATATGGGAATCATTGGATCCATTAATCTGGTGAATATAGATTGGAAAAATAATCATGCCTTTACCGGCTTAATTCTTGGTGACAAAGATATACGCGGAAAAGGGTACGGTGTTGATGCTTTTATGGCTATTGAAAGATACGCTTTTGAAGAATTACATTTTGAGCGTTTAGATGGCTCGGTTATAGAATATAATGAAGCTGCCTATAATTTCACCTTAAAATGCGGTTGGAAGGAAGAGGGCAGGCAACGCAACTGGTACTTTCGAAAAAACAGGTACTGGGATCGCATTGTTTTTGGCATCACCAGAAATGATTACTTTGAGTTAATAAAGCAAAATAACTATTGGGAACAAATTTGAAAAAAAACCATCGGATATTAGTAACAGGTGGTGCCGGATATATTGGCGCAGTATTGGTTCCAAAGTTATTAGATAAAGGATACCATGTTACGGTTTTCGATAATTTAACTTACTCTGATATTGGTATTAAAAAAAACTACGGCCGTAAAGGTTTTACTTTAATTGAAGGAGATATCAGGGACGTAACTAAAATTAAAGAGGCACTTGTGGACTCAAATTGTGTTATCCATTTGGCAGCAATCTCTAATGATCCCTCTGCCGAACTTGACCAAAAACTTACGCAAGAAATTAATTATAAGGCTTATCATCACCTTATTCAAGAGGCTAAACAGGCGGGTGTACAAAGATTCATAAATCCTTCTAGCATTGGAGTATATGGAATAAATTTCGAAACCAACGTAAAAGAAAGTGAAGCTCTTAATCCGCTAACGGAATACGCAAGGTGCAAAGTTAAAAGTGAGCAATTACTAAAAGAACAAAACTCAGCAGATTTTACAACAGTTAGTTTAAGATGTGGTACCGTTTGTGGTTGGTCTCCCCGCATGAGGTTCGACCTAAGCGTCAATACACTTACCGCTGTTGCACTAAATACTAAACGCCTCACTGTTTGGGGAGGAAGCCAGATGAGACCGCAAATTCACATTGACGATATTACCAATTTTTTTCTTGAATTAATTACCGTTTCTGCTGAGAAAATAGGCGGAAAAATTTTTAATGCGGCAGGGCACAATACAACTGTTATGCAAATTGCGGAAACGATTAAAGCCTTACTAAATAACAAACTTGAATTAATTAATGCACCAGCAAGAGACGATGAACGTTCCTATTGTGTAAACTCGGACTTCATAAAAAATGAATTGGGTCTTTTTCCGCAAAAAACAATAACAAACGCTATTGAGGAAATTATTAACGCATACAACAATGGAGAATGGAAAGACTATACCGATCCAATTTATACTAATGTAAAACAGATAAAGAAAATAAATTTAGCCTAGCAAAAATGATAAAAAAGGGATTAATTTATAAAATTGAAAATGCAGCACCATGGGCTCAAACCCACGCACAAGTACCCACGGTAGATATTATAGATGATAGATTTAGAATTTATTTTAGCACAAGAGACGCGCAAAATAGGTCTCTTACATCTTTTATCGAGGTGAGTGCCGATGACCCAAAAAAAATTCTTTACGTACATGATAAACCAATATTAGATTTTGGAAAGCTAGGCTGTTTTGATGATTGCGGGGTGATGCCATCCTTCATAATAAATGAAGGGGCAAAAAAATACATGTATTACTGCGGCTGGAATACGAGTACCACTGTTCGTTACCGAAACTGCATAGGATTAGCGGTAAGTGAAGATGGAGGTGTTACTTTTCGCAGAATGTTTGATGGGCCCATCATGGATAGAACAAAAGACGAACCACATTTAGTAGTTACCCCATGTTTATTAAAAGAAAACGGAATATGGCGTATGTGGTACTGTGGAGGAACTGAGTGGAAAATAATTGATGGCGTAACTGAACCTCAGTATCTTTTAAAATATGCTGAATCTAAAAACGGGGTTGACTGGGAAAGGCCAAACAAAGTTGTAATTCCCTACAAGCACGAAAACGAAGCCATTGGTAGACCCTCCGTAATCTATGAAGATGGACTCTATAAAATGTGGTATTGTTACCGAGATATTAGTCAGTACCGAGTAAATAAATCAAATAGTTACAAAATTGGATATGCTGAATCAAATGACAATATCACTTGGATAAGAAAAGATGAGCAAGTAGGATTGGAATTATCCGAAACTGGTTGGGATTCAGAAATGTTAGCTTATCCCTATGTAGTATTGTACAAAGGAAAAAAGCATCTTTTTTACAACGGCAATGGTTTTGGAAAAGGTGGTTTTGGTTACGCAATAATTGATTAAAACAAATAATAATGATAGACATAGTTGAATATAAAAAAAATGGATTTGTTCTATTAAAAAATTTCATTGATACCAGTGTAATAGACAAAATTAGAAACGAAGCAAAGCAAATATTTCTTATTCAATTGAAAAGAATCGATCTGATAAAAACTACCGATATTTCTGAAACGGAATTTGAACAAGCGCTTTATCGCCTTTTTGAAAAGGACTTTCAACTCCTCGTTTATTGTGGAAAACAGCTACAGCATCTCATTTCATTACACCAACTCTCTTTGAGTGAAAAAATCATTTCTCAGTTGCATGAACTAGGCCTTGGTTTTCCCATAATCAATGTGAGACCAGTTATTTTTTTCAATAATGCTAGACTTGGGAAAAGAGATGTAGATTGGAAAAAACCAGCCCATCAAGACTACAGGACAACTCAGGGTTCGCTAGACTCCATAGTTGTATGGATACCTTTAATTGATATTCCAAAAGAGCTTGGGGCGTTAGAAATAATTCCCGGCAGTCACATGCAGGGACTTTTAGATTATGAAGTTTCTAACGACTACCACACCTTAAAATCTGTTGAACAAAATCGTTTAATTAGTGTTGAAGTAAAAAAAGGTGACGCGCTCTTCTTTTCGACACTTTTAGTGCATCAATCAGGAAATAACATTACTGATAAAATACGTTGGTCTTGTCATTTCAGATACAATAATATTGAAGATAAATCCTTTATTGACAGAGGCTTTCCGCACACCTACCTTTACAAACCCGAGGACAAGTTGGTTACCCCTAATTTCCCCTTGCCCTCTCACATGAAAGAAGTTTTTAACAAATAAAGCTCATGAATCTTTTGGCCAAGGTCGATGTTTTAATAGTAACCTATAATCACAAAAACTACATTTCACAAAACCTTGAAAGCGTCCTTGCGCAGCAAACAACATTCGAGTTTAATATTATTGTAGGCGATGATTGCTCCGTAGACGGAACCATTGAAATTTTAAAGGAATATGAAAAGAAATTTCCAAACAAAATCTTTGTAACGTATCAACCCGTAAATTTAGGCCCTTACCACCGTGAAAGAAACATTGTAACTATGCTCAATAATTCTAAAGCAAAGTACATTGCCGTGTGTGACGGAGATGACTACTGGATAGATCCTTTTAAATTGCAGAAACAATACGATTTTCTTGAGGCTCATTCTGATTTTTCTATGTGTTTTCACAATTCATTGATAAGACATGAATACACAAAAACCGTCAATAAGGAAGAAGCATTATTTAACGGTGTATTGCCAAAAGATACATTTGAATTTAAAGACGTTGTCGACGGTTGGATAGCTCATACCTCCTCCCTGTTTTTTGTTAACCGTGATCTGATTCCACTCCCTGAATGGTTTTGGAGTTGTTTCACCGGCGATTTGGTGATTATTTTATTACTGGCAGGAAAAGGCAAATTAAAATACCTAGATTTCACGGGGAGCGTTTATCGTTTGAATGATGGAGGTGTAAGTAGAAAATATCAGGGTCGTTTTTTAATCGAAGGTAAAATTGAAGTCTATAACCGGTTAAATAAGCATTTTGACTATTCTCTTTCCAACGCAATCAATCCCGTCCTAGCAAAATATTACTACCAATTGATACCCATAAATTTTTATGCTTTGAAAATAAAAAAGGGTCTTATTCATCTTTTCAAAGCTATTAAACTAAAGCCGCTTGGATTGTTTACTGACCTTCCTGTGATTGACTCTTTTAAGATATTCATTAAAAAAGTAGGCACCAAACTGTTTAACACTAAAAAATAATTACATTTATCTTAACATGCATTGGCATATATGAGCATTAATAATAGGATGAATTCTTATTTTCTAATTCAACTACATAATAGGATAAAGCAGCAACTGCCGGAATACGTCGCTAAAAGCTTGTATAAAACAATTCCAGTATCTTTTCTTTTATCTATTATTGAGGTATTGAGCCTTTCATCGCTCTTTCCTATCATCAACATGATTATTCATCAGGAACAAATTCGGGAAAATAGAATTCTTTGGTTCATATATCAGAATTTTGGGTTTTCGACCAATGCAAGGTTTATTTTGGCGATGTTGATGTTGGTTATTGTTCTTTTTATTCTTAAAAACATCGCCGTTTTTTATTTTTCAAAGTTTCAAATTACCACTTTTTACAAAACCGCAGAAATGCTCGTTCTTGAAAAATACCGATTTTATATGAATATGCCTTATTCGCAACACGTTGATAGTAACTCTTCTGCACTACTCAGAAACGTTTCACAGATCCCTTATGAGTTTGTAAATGGCGTACTAATGCCTTTTAGCGGGGTAATTACCGAAATATTGGCTATCCTCTTGCTAGCCGTTTCTATTTTGATTTACAATCCTCTTTTGTTTATTAGTCTTGTCGGCGTTTTGTTCCCGCTGGTTTACTTGTATAACAAATTACACAAAAAAAAATTAGAAGACCTTTCTAAAAAAAGAGACAGCGAAAGTTTGAATCTCTATAAACAAGTTTCACAGTCCTTCGAAGGGATAAGAGAGTTTATCATTTTTGACAAAAAAGAATATTTTTTCAAAACACTTAAAACCACAGTTTCGAATTTCACTAAAATAAATTCAGACGCCTTTCTCATTTCCTACATCTCACCCAAAATTGTAGAAACAGTGGCAGTTTTCGCCATTTTCATGGTTTTTTTTATCGGTTTTATTCAGGGTCAGGCGGTGGATAAAATCGCGAGCGTTTTGGTTTTATATTCCATCGCTCTGTACAGGTTAATTCCTTCTATCAATAAAATTCTATTGTCCTTAAATAATATTCGTATCTGCGATTACACCTTTCAATACATGAAAGTAGAACAGGAAATACACTTTGCTGATTCCGATTCCCTTACAGAAATAAAATTTGAAAACAAAATATCTGTAGAAAATGTCAGTTTCAAATATCCTGGTGCAGACAAATTGATATTGGAAGAAATAAACCTAGATATAAAAAAGGGCAGTACGGTTGGCATCATAGGGCCCTCAGGGAGCGGCAAATCTACCCTTTTGAATATTTTTCTCAGATTGTTTGAAGAAAACAGCGGAAGTGTTTTAGTAGATGAGGAAAAAATTTCCAAAAAAAACGTGAAAGCACTCTATAAATTAATGGGTTATGTGCCGCAAAACATAACAATTATAGAGGGCAGTTTATTAGAGAACATTGCATTTGGAGTAGAACGAAATTTAGTGGATGAGAATTTATTAAAAAATGTAATTCAAAAAGCCCAACTATCCGCTTTCTTTAAAGAACTGCCTGAGGGACTAAATACCCAACTTGGTGAACGCGGAGTGAAAATTTCCGGTGGGCAAAAACAACGTATTGGCATCGCCAGAGCATTATATCATAGAGCTCAAATTTTAATCTTCGACGAGGCAACAAGCGCTTTAGATTATGAAACAGAAGAGGCCCTGACCGAATCTATTCGATCTATTTCGCATAAAGAAATAACAATCGTTATTGTTGCACACAGATTGCAGACCCTGAAATATTGCGACTATATTTACAAACTCAAGGATGGAAAATTGGATACCCGTGCATTTAATTACGAAGAGATTATTTCAGAAAGAACTTAATGAGTGAGTCAAAAATAAAAGTCATTCATCTGGTTTCTGATCTAGGCATTGGCGGCGTTCAGAAAGTCGTTTTAGATATTTGTTCTTCAGCAGATCTTGAAAAATATAAAATTTCTATTTTTACTTTAGGTCCGTCTTCTGATTTAGTAGCAACTTACCTTTTACCCCCGGAAATAGAAATCAGATATTTTAACTACGAATACAGTACGGATTATTCCTTAATAGGGTATTTTAAACATACTTTTTTTACAAAGGAAATAGCGGCGAAAGGCGCCCAAATAATTGATGCGCTTGTTACTGAAAAGCTCACTGTCTTGCATGTACATATACATCTAAGCGCATTGA
>CALMND010000323.1 GCA_937868565.1 uncultured Bacteroidota bacterium
TGGAAGATATAGATTCTTAAAAGCTAACGATTTTATCAATTGGCGAAACATACAACTAAAGCCCGGTAAGACATGCTGGGGAGGGGAACCGGCTGGGCAAATGTTCACAAATTATTTGAAGCCGGGAGTGTTAACTTTATACACAACGGAAAACAGAGTTGAATTAATAAAGAACTATAAATTAATTCCTGAACCAAATGGAAATGTAATAGCGTACAAGAAGTTTTGGAAAAACGATGACGTAAATTTGGATACTGTTCATCCTATACTCGCTTATACCGATTTAATGAATACTGGCGATCAACGCTGTATTGAAACCGCTCAAATGATTTACAATGACTTTCTTAAAGAAAAATTTTGAACGCTTGAAAAACGAAGGTCTCAAGGAGACTTTTGAAATTCTAGAACTGGTTTTTAAAAAGTTCGGTGTCGACTATTATTTAATTGGCGCAAGAGCAAGAGATCTTTGGACAGACCACATTCCCCTTGGCGAAAAACGAACAACAGAGGATGTTGACTTTTGTATTTACATTAACGAACACAAACAATATCAAGCACTCGTTAAAGAGTTAACCGAAAGCTATGGTTTTGAAAGAGATGAAAAAGAGCCATACCGCTTTTATTTCAATGGAACCATTGACCTCATACCTTTTGGTGGCATCGAAAAAAACGGAGAAGTACTTTTAGAAAATCCTCCAACCGAACTTTCCGTTTACGGAACTAAAGAAGCTGTTGCACATGCACAAATTGTTGAAGGTGACTTTAAGGTTGTTACGCTGCCCGGCTTGTGTGTGCTTAAACTAATTGCCTTTCTTGAAAAGCCTGATAGACGAGCAAAGGATTTACAGGATTTTTATTTCTTGTTAGAAAATTATGGTGAGATTGCCGGTGACCAATTATTTGAAGGAGCCGACTACGAAGATTTAATAAAGGACAACTTTGACTTCCCAATCGCTTCAGCAAGATTACTTGGCCGTCAGATCAAAATAATTGTTTCAGGTAATTCAGAATTAACAGATAAGTTGAAGCAAATTTTATCTTCTCGATTGCAAGGATTTTCTGAACAAGAAATTGATGCCATGTATGAAGTGAGAGATGCAGGAGATAAATTAATTGAACGCTTAAAAATGGTTTCTCAGTTGCTAAAAGATTTATAATCAATATCTTGCAAAAAGTGGACCCGGGAATTAAGAGAACTCTCCGGATCCACTAGAGCCATGAGGGTTTCCGGGCTTTTCAGCCCTGCAAAAGTTTGCATTTTGAAGCATTTTTGAGCAAAACCTTACTCCAAAACCTTACTCCATGTGTCCACTTTTTTCTGAAATATTTTGATTGAAATCGCTTGAACAAACATGCGAAAAAAATACGGAAATTGTCCTCTTATTTCGGCTTATTTTTATTAGCCTTTTTGCGCTTGAAGTTCTCTATATATTCTCCAAGTTCCTTTCTTTCATTTGCGGTCATTTTTTTTGGTGAAACGTAAAGGTCGATTTCGATTGGTTCAGGAGATAGTTCTTTATTTTTCCCCTTAGTGTTAGGTTGTTGCTTTGGCCTCCCTTGAGCTATCGGTTTTTCCTTGTTATAGTTATTTATAATGGCTGTCATCACATCCAATTCCTTAACTGTAGGCTTTTTGTTTATAACGTATAAGTCCGGTTCAGTTGATTTTTTTCTTTTCATGCGCTGGCTTATTACAAGCAACTTACAACCGTCTGCTCACAATACGATTCAACTCTTGACAACAAGATTGGCCGCATCCGTTCGAGAAATAAATTGCTTTCTTACAAACTCCTTCACAACAATTTTCATTTCATTGCTCACTCTCTTTTTTGACTCAAAAATATCAGTTTGGTCAATGATCGAATAATTGCCTTCATTAATTTTTTTAAAAGATATTTTGATTCGTTTAGATTTCAAAATTTGCGTTTTAAAGGGTTACGTATACAGTCCAAAGTTACTAAAAGAGAAAAATCATTGCTGCAACATTTCCGGCCTTTTCACCTGCAAACTTAGCGAAGATGCCGCCAAATTGGCGTTACAGCGATTATTACAACTCCAAAGTATCTTTCAATACGGCAATAATCTTATTAAGTTCACGAAAGCTGATTGCGCCTCGCTTTTTGTTAATGCGTTTTGTTGAGACAGTTCTGATTTGGTGGCAAAGGGCATACGAAGTCTTTGTCAAGCCACTGGTACCCGGTTGAAGTTCAACAATAGTGAACTGAGCATACTTAGCCTCAGTTCCTGTAATTGGTAGGACAATAAGTAAACCTAATCTCTCTAATGATTTGAAAACAACACATGGCCGGGTTTTTCCTTGTTCGTGGCCTATTACTTCTTTGGGTGGTTCACCTAGATTTACATCAACAATATCACCTTGCTTGTACAAATCCGCCATACACTATATTCCCACTAAATCATCTAATCCTAGATCGGCCAACTGCTGCTGATCCTCAATATATGAACTGTCTGGCTGAATAAAATTGGTCGCACTCTTATGTCTTTTGAACAAACCTAATTCATGGCAGATAGCTGAATAATCTTGTCCGGCGTTTCCAATTACCGATGTCAGTTGAATGGCTGTTTCCTCTGAAATATCAATACTCTTCTCAATCAATATGCTTGCAGCCATTGCTGAAAATTCAATCTTTAATGAAGCGCCCACCAAATCAATAATACGTTGTACGGCTTCTTCATCAGGAATGCCAATTGAGATTGAAGTGATAAACTGATCGTAATTGATTTCTAAAAACGAAGATTTTAATTCCATTTCAGTTGAGTTCACATCAACGTGCTCAACGAGAGAATCAACCAGTCTTTTGTTTGCCCTCATCGCAAATTTTAAATTCTCGACAAAATAGGCAAGTTTTGGATTTTCATTAAGAGAATCAAAATCGTTATAGCATCCATCAATCGTTGCCCCCAATTCGCTCAGGTGGTTGTCTTCTAAGAACCACTTAATAGCCTTAATTCTCAAATTGAAAATACTTCTCAATTGCGAAGTGGCAAAAGTTCTGAGATCAGAACTCGATTTCAGTCCCTTCTCTATTTCAGAAAACTGCTTCTCTATTTCAGACCGCAACCCATTCTCTAAGCGATCAAAATACTGCGCTTTGAGTGGGTAACAGATAAAATCATAATTTACTACAGGTGACAACATCGCTCAAAAATTTAGTAAGAGTAAAAGCGAAAATGCTAGTCTACTAAGGTACGAATTCTAAATTAATCCTACAACTAAAATATTTATAATCAACTCCTTACAAAAAGTGGACACGGAAATTGAGAGAACTCTCCGTGTCCACTCTGATTATCAGTGTTTACAGGGCTTTCAGCGGTGCAAAACTTTGCATTTTGAAGCATTTTTGAACAAAACCTTACTCCAATTCCTTACTCCAAAAGTCCAACAGAATTTCTTCTCTTGCTGTTAAAGGAAAATATAAAATCACTTGCCATAATTTTCAGGTAGGTGGCAATCCTTTAAAGGCTTTCCGCTCCCGCAAGGGCATGGGTCAGTTATTCTCATCATTGATTTGCGAACTATAAAATCCCCTGCGAAATCATCCAATTCTTTACCACTTGATTCAGCAGCGATAAACTCGTCTATTTTCTCCCGATACCAAGAAGCCGGTTTGTCTTTTTTAAGCGCATTGGTTGGAATATGAAAATGTCTCTTGTAAAGCGAAAATGTCAAGGTTTCAATCTCCTGTGGCGGATCTTTGTAGTACTTCTTTTTTTCATCATCTGAAAGTTTTTCCAAATATTCGTTTATTTTCTTTAAATCTTCTTTTAGCTCACTGCCAAACACAAAATCCTGATTACTAGAAATAAAATACGGAATTATTTCCCTATGCAGTTTGTCATTTGAAACGAAAATCTTTGTGAATGGAAGATAATATAAGTAGTTCAAATCAACTCTATTTGTTGCCCTTGTTGATACAACAGAATACTGAAGCCCAATAACGTAAAAAAAATCTACTCTTAAACAGTGGTGACAATACGGCAACCAATCTCTAAGTAGGGGTCTACCTAATTTTGACCATGTATTTATACAAACAGTTGCCACCGCAGTACTAATACCATAATTTTGAAACAATAGATTTAACAAACTAAACTGATTATTCGGCTCACTAAGCACTGAATCTACTTCCTTATTTACTGAACCGAAATCATTAATTTTTTGGCCTACCACTTTGTGCGCTCTAAGTGCTTTTTGGAGGTTTAAGATAAATTCTTGATTGGTCGTTGTCTCCCTCCATAACTTAGCCAATTCTGCATCTTTTTGAAGAAAATCACCGCTACCCCACCTAAGAAGGTCTCGTTCTTCATCTGATTGTTCAACGTGTTTACCGGTTTTTCCAGTCTCAGAAGTTTTTAATGATGCATTACCGACTATTGGCCTAAAGTCCAACTCTACTTTATGACCATGAATTTCACCTCTAACCAAATTAACATGATACTCATTAATTAAAGCGCTGTAAGGGAATAATTTATTTGAGAACTCACTTACCCGTTCATTTGCTAATTTTCCTTCTGCAAAGTCTTTCTTAGGATCTACAAGAATTT
>CALMND010000324.1 GCA_937868565.1 uncultured Bacteroidota bacterium
AATTTTTTTTTTTTTTTTGTCATAGTACAACGTCGTTAACTTAAATGCTTCTTCACTCATTGTCTATTTACTCTGCAAACTTAATTTCATGCTTTCTTGGTCTGGATACTTTATTTACCCTTAATATTCCTTTTCTTTTTATAGATGGAATAACCCTTGTGAAATTAATAAAATTTTGGCTGTAGCCTAGGAAAAAAATATAAACATTATGTCATGATTTTTTATTTTATGTTACTCTATTCTACGTTGAGAATTTAAAAAGGTTTTATTTTTTTGTTATTTTATTTCAACTCAAGGGAAAATCCTCTTAATGCATTTTGATGTTATTTTTTATTTGCTAACTGTTTATTTTCAACACAATCAAATTCGCAGGCACATCCAATTATTTAAATGTCGATATAAACGAACTATAAAATTATTCTAAAGATGATCGCCGTTAAAACTCAATGGAAGTAAATTGGAAACTGAATCGCTAATATAAATAACCTGGTTGCTGGACATGATAACGCGAATAGGTTGATTTTGTTTTAACTCATACTCACTCATCACTTGCCTGCACGCGCCGCACGGACTGACGGGTTTATCAATAAAGCGCTTCGGAGATTTTTTAGATTGGGCGTAAATAACAATTGTATGAATTTTGAGGTCGGGATTTTGCGAAGACGCGTAAAATAAGGCTACCCTTTCTGCACACAAACCCGAAGGGTAAGCTACATTTTCCTGATTGTTACCGGTAATAATACTTTTGTCCTCAAGTAAAATTGCTGCGCCAACTAAAAAGTTAGAATAGGGTGCATATGCCCTCGCAGAAGTCACTTCAGCCAAGGTCAAAAGTTCTTGGTCGGATTTAGATAATTCTCCTATAGATTCGACAACGTGAAATTCAGTATTTATTCTTATTTTTCTTGACATTCGATTTTATAATTTTACTCTCCTGAAATAAGGGAGGCCGCTTTTTCTCCAACCCAGGAACCTATAGCAATTCCCATTCCTCCCATTCTAACTGCCGCTAGGACATTTTTACTCACGAATTTAATAATTGGTTTTTTTTCCGAACCCACCCCCATAATTCCAGTCCATCTGCCGTCTATTTCAAATTTCTGGCCAGGTAAAATAACTTCCTTTAAAAGTTGATCAAGTTTATTTTGAATAGTGGTATTGGTGGATGAGTCTGTTGTGGTTTCCGTTTCAAAATCAAGGTTTCTTCCTCCACCTAATAAAATCCGATTATCAATGTCGCGGAAATAATAATAACCCCTGTCATAATGATAACAACCCTTTATTTTAAGCCCTGAAATTGGTTTAGTAATTAAAACTTGGGCTCTTGCCGGTTTCACATCATTAATATCAAGGAGTTCTTTAGCAAATCCGTTCGTCGCCACTAAGACCCGACTAGCTACAAAAAGTCCATAATTGCTTTGTAGTTCAACGCCGTGCCCAACGTCCTTTACTTTAAATATGTTAATATTGTTTAAAACAAATATATTATTTTTAATTGCGTAAAGCTGCAGGTTTCGCATCATTAAACCTGTATCGATTTGCCCTTCGTACTTGTTCAATAAAATACCCTTTACTTTTTTGAATGTTGTTTTTTTTGACACATTAGTAAAGCAGTCTTTTCTTGAAATTATCCGATTCATTTTGATATTTAATTGTTCAATTTCCGACAATGTATTTTCATATTGTTCTGGGTCACGGAACAATTCGTATCCACCAATAGGCCGGTAGTTCATGTTTTTATCTCCAAGTCTGTTTCTTAGTATTCTTAGACCTTTCCAGCGCATTTCAACCGTTTCTAAAACGGTGCTTTCAGATGTTTTTTTCAAATCATCCAGTAATTCACCGGCACTTCCACAACTGGCAAATCCCGCATTTTTTGTACTAGCTCCGGCAGGTAAAATACCTCTCTCAATAATTAATATTTTGGCTTTTTTGTTTTTTTTGCGGAAAGAAATGGCGGAACTGATTCCAACGATTCCACTACCAATTACAATTAAATCATATTTTGAAAAATAAGTCTTTTTTTCCCAATAGCTATGGTTGAAATCTTCTCTGTTTGACATGACAAAAAACTGTTTGCCGAGTTTAATTTTTTCGTAAATTTATTCCTTAAAATTGTGACTTACACTGTAAAAATATGTTTTTTAACTTGAGGCTAGCCTTTTTCATTTATATTTTCGTTTTTTTTGCCCTTCTAACCCACGCACAACAGACAGTTCCTTTAAAATTCCAGGGTAGTGTTTCTGATGATAAATCGGACCTTTCCGGAGTTTCTGTGCAAATTGCCTTCGCAACAGGAAAAGTAATGGCCACGGTTGTAACTGATGCCGAAGGTAATTACAGATTTGAAGTGCCCTTGGAAGGTGACTTTCTCATCACAGTAGCCAAAGAAGGTTACGTTTCCAAAAAGTTTGCCGTAAATACTAAAGGAGTTCCACCGGAAAAGGCGGTTAATAATTTTCCAATAATTGAAGCTAGTCTTACCTTGTTTAAAAAATTGGAGGGAATAGACTATTCTTTGCTTAATAAACCTCTTAATAAATATAGTTATAATGCCGCTAAGGATAATTTTGAATACGATAAGAACTACTTGGAGCAAATGCTAACAAGTATGGAAACTATCAAGGAAGCGGAAAAGATTGTAAAAGCTAAGGAAAAAGAAAAAGACGCGGGCTATAATGCAGCGATCAAAGCTGCGGATAAAGCATTTGCTAACAAGGACTGGCCAACTGCCCTCACTAAATATCAGGAAGCGTTAGGGGTTAAACCGAAAGAGGAATATCCTCAATCGCAAATATCGGCCATTAACAGGGTTATTGCGGATAATGCGGCGGAAGCCGCAGCCAAAGCCAAAGCTGAAGCAGAACGAATAGCCAAAGAAAAAGCAGCTGCAGAAGCTGCCGCCAAAGCCGCCGCAGAAGCGAAAGCAAAGGCAGATGCAGAAGCCG
>CALMND010000325.1 GCA_937868565.1 uncultured Bacteroidota bacterium
CCACCCTTTTATAAAGCCAAGCTTAATTTCTCCATACCCACCATACTCATAAATCCTCCCGCAACTCCATGTCCAGTACTATCCACCGCGGCAAGATAGTAGGTTTGTTCTTCGCCTTCCTGAAAAAAGTAGAAGTCACCGCTGACAATGTCTTTCGGTTTGTATAAAATGAAGTTTTCACTGAATACTTGATCCAAATTCGATTTTTTAGGAAGTAATGCTTTCTGGATCAACAGAGCGTAATCGATACTTCGGGTTATTTCCTTGTTTTTATTTTCAATTACCTCTTTTTGCTGAACAACTTCTGAGGTGCGCTCCAAAACTTTCGTTTCAAGATCTAACATAGACCTTTCCTGCCATTCCATGAGTTGTTGCAGGGCCTTTTTCTCCTCCAGTTCAATGGCTATTCGTTTTTGGTAACTTATATCCAAGTGAATTCCCATTGATCCTATTACATTTTCGTTAGCATCCAGAAGAGTGGTTCCGCTAATTAAAAGCCATGCATATCCCCCATCTGCTTTCTTTGCTTTAATTTCGTATGTGTTAGAGTCTCCTTTGGATCTGGTAGCCATTTGCTGCTGCATGAGGATTTGTTGATCATTATCCAGTAGCGTTTCCAAGGATGGTTTGCCAATCAAATCATTAACCGACGCATAACCCAGCATTTCACAAAAAGCTTCGTTTGCGGTAATAATATTGTCATTTCCATCAACTTCCATTAAGCCCAGGCGCATAGTTTCAATAACACTTTGGTACTTTTTCCTGCTCATCATTAGCTCTTTCCTTGTCCGCACTTTCTCTGTACTATCTCTGTATTTCCAAAGGTTTCCACTGTATCCCGTTTCAACATAAATAGGAACAAAATCGCGTTCATAAAACCTGTCGTTAGGTAAATTAAGCAATTGACCAATTAATATGTGCCTGTTCTTTTTAAGCTCCTCTTCCTGTTTCGCAAAACCGACAGGATCTTCAAATACCCTTTTAATGTGGTTATGCGCATTGACGTAGTTTTTACCTATGAGGTCTTCTGGAATCAACCGAACCGAAAACAAGTCGCAAAAGGCTCTATTAACCAAAACTATTTTCCCGTTTTCGTCTTCCATCAAGACCCCTTCCTGAAGGTTTTCAATAAGAACTAATAGCCTTGAAATCCAATTTTCCTTTTGTTTATCAGCATTTACTTTTTCGGTAATATCTCGGGCTATTCCAGAAAGTTTGTATCCATTATCGTCAACCTCCTCCAATAACATATTTAGTCCAATCCATGCCAAGGTACCGTCCTTTTTTACAACCGGTAGTTCCAGGTAACTTGATGCCGTTTTTTCTTGGTGCTGACTGGCATAAAATTTAATAGTTTGGTTCCTTTTGTCAGCTCTGATTAGGTTGTAAAAGTTCATTCCGACCAACTCTTCTTGCAAGTACCCCGTAATTTTACATGTTGCCGGATTTAAATAAATAAAATCACCCACCTCGTTCAAGCGAAATATCATGTCCATTGAAGATTCAACCAAATCTCGGAAATGCCTTTCGTTTAAGGTTAAGTTATCTAATTGCTTCAAAGTATTCCTACTAAAATAATTAATATTACCAAGACCAGACAGATAAAAATGTGTTTCCGGCTTTCAAATTTAAATCAAAAGTCTTATAATTCAAATACCAACATAGGGTGGTAAGTTGATTTAGTTCATATCTGCACATTCAATTTTTGCAATTTTACCAAAAACATATTGTTGGAAATTTACAATAAATATTGCATTATTAAGTCGTTTGTGTTGTACTTTTAGCAACCAAAGCAAAGAAATATGTTTGATAGAACATTTGTGAACTTAGCGACTTTAAAAGAAAGGGCTTATAATTTGCGGTGGGCTATGGTTTCTGACGGAGTTATTCCTCTAACCGCTGCAGATCCCGATTTTCCAAGCGCTCCCGAAATACACGAAGGTTTGTCTGACTACATAAAGGAAAGGTATTTGTGTTATGGCCCTCCAGATGGACTACCTTTTTTTAAAGAAAGTGTATCGCGTTTTTTTCAGGAAAAACGTAATTTAAACTGTTCTCCATCGCTTATATTTCCCGTTGATAGTGCGGCTTTTGGTATCTATCTCATCACTAAAACTTTTTTAAATCCCGGAGACGAAGCAATTATTTTTGATCCTGTAGATTTTCTTTTCCGGTATTCTATTGAAACGGTTCATGCAAAGGCAATACCGTTTGCGATACCACCGGGTGATGATTCCATTGATTTTGATAGGTTTGAGGGGCTAATTACTGCGAAAACGAAGATGATTTGCTTATGTAATCCGCTTAACCCAACGGGTAAGGTTTTTACAAAGGCCGAACTATTAAAAATTGGCGAAATTGCTGTCAAGCACCAATTAATAATACTATCTGACGAAATTTGGAGCGATATAGTTTTTAAGCCAAGCATTTATACGAGCATGGCGTCACTGGGAAAGGATATACAAAACCACACGGTTACTGTAACTGGTTTTAGTAAATCATACGGGCTTGCAGGTTTAAGGATTGGTGCAGTTTTAGCGTCCAATACAGAGCATTATAAAAGGCTTATAGATGCCTCCCTTCATAATTCCACCATACATGGTGCTAATGTTTTAGGGCAGGTAGCCGCGGCCACA
The DNA here is from genome assembly GCA_937868565.1 of uncultured Bacteroidota bacterium. Lineage (GTDB taxonomy): Bacteria > Bacteroidota > Bacteroidia > B-17B0 > Aurantibacillaceae > Aurantibacillus. The sequence continues at coordinate 2,637 of CALMND010000325.1, forward strand.
GCACTTAATAAGTGCAGTAAATGGTTAGACGGTTTTATTTCCCATTTACACAACATGAGAGATTTGTGCACTCAGGAACTCAACTCCATTCCTGGAATTAAATGCCTTGCTCCTGAAGGTTGTTATGTGGCATTTGCGAATATTACAGGCACAGGTAAGTCCAGCAAGGAAATGCATGAACTTTTACTGAAGGAGGCTAAGGTGGCAGTGGTTCCGGGTTTAAAAGAATGGTTTGGAGAGGGTGCAGACGGATACATTCGTTTGAGTTTTGCAACTTCTGAAAATATTCTAAAAGAGGCTTTACACCGAATAAAAAACACATTAAATAAGTAATGAAAGTTGTAATTATTGGCAGTGGAATTGCAGGTCTAACGTTAGGCCGCCTGATGCTTCAGAGAAATATAGACGTGGTGTTTTGCGAAAGAACCATTGGAAGGAATGCTTTGGGGCATGCCTTTTTAATGCACACGGATGGCTTAAATATTTTGAAAGAAATGCAGAGCAACACCAATGTTGAAATACCCGGCTTAAGCGTTGATTCATTTACGCTTAAGAGACCCGACGGTACGGACGTTAAGCGTATGCAGTTGAACTCTTGGCGTTGCATAAAACGAACCTCGCTGATTGGCTTTTTATATGCCCTCATTCCGGCCGAGAAAATTAAAGAGGGAAGGGCTTTTTCGCACTTTATTTATGAGGATGAAAAAATTGTTGCGGCTGCCTTTTTAAATGGAGATATTGAATATGGAGATATTTTCGTAGGAGCCGACGGTGGTAACTCTAAAGTAAGGGAGTTAACCCACGGTAAAGTAAAATACACCCCGGTTGAAGTTAAGGAAGTGGTTGGTGTTGCCAGAAACCCCGAGTTGGCCAAAGTGTATAAACACAAATTTATAAAGTTTCAAAAGAAACAAGTAGGCCTTTCGTTTGGTATGATTCCAACTGCAGAAGACGAGTTTGTTTGGTTTATGCAATACGACCCTGCTATCAGAGATGTGCCCGATGCGAGCCCTGAAGAGTTAAGTGAATTTTGTTTTTCAATAACATCTGATTTTCCTCCGGTTGTACACGAACTCCTTAAGTCAAATGATTTCAATACTACCTATCCCTGGAATACAAGAGATTTTGATATACTTCCTTCTTTCCATAGAAAAAATGTAGTTTTAATTGGAGATGCTGCTCACGTTGCTTTACCCTTTACCAGTGCAGGAACAACAAATGCGATTCTCGATGCTAAAGTGGTGATGCATCATTTAGACCAAACAACCAATTATGAAGAAGCCTTTCAAAAATATTATGAGGAAAGAGCCGAGGCTATCTCCAATCACATTACGCTGGGAAGAGACTTAAAAAAACTATTTCTTAATCCTCCACAGGATGATGACAATATTCCAGTGCCGCTGATTGCTATTGAAACGAATAACGAAACTTTTAGAAAAAATAAGCCTCTGCAAATACAGTATTTTACCGACCCAATTTGTTCTAATTGTTGGATGATACAACCCATATTAAGAAAAATTGCTTTGGAGTATGACGAATTTCTGAATATTGAACACAGGATGGGTGGTTTATTGCCGAGCTGGGATAACTTTGACCGTGGGGGAATTACCCAGCCTAGTGAGGCAGCCAAGCATTGGGAAGAGGTATGTGCTTTTAACGAAATGCCGATAGATGCAGATATTTGGTCTGAAGACCCGCTTTCTTCTTCCTATCCGCCATCAATTGCGTTTAAAGCGGCTCAGATTCAAAGCACCGAAAAAGCGGTTTTGTTTTTAAGAAGAATTAAGGAAATGGTTTTTCTTGAAAAAAAGAATATTATAAAATGGGAGTTCTTAGAAGATTCTGCTTTTGATGTTGGACTGGATTCAGCAAGATTATTAAAAGATATTGGAGGTAAAGCCAAAGTGCTTTTTACTAAAGATTTGGAATTGGCCAAAAAACTAAACGTTACTGTTTTTCCAACCTTGTTTTTTGCTAATAAAAACGGCGGTCAACATACTATGGAAGGTCAAAAAACTTACGAAGAATTTGAACAGGTAATTCATACCCTGTTGCCAGATGTCGAAAAGGTCAAAATTAATAATGATCCTAAATTTCTTTTTTCTAAATATAATAGAATGACGGACTTTGAATTTTCCTTTTTATGCAACATATCACGGGAAGAAGCGAACGAAACGTTGGTTCAACTATATAACAAAGGACTTCTTGACAAATACGAAAGCCCACAAGGTATTATGTGGATTAGCAATTTTAAAGGAGTAAAAGGATAGGTTTTATCGCTCAAAAATTCTTGTTTTATAATTAAAATAAACGCTACAATACAATTTAAAAACAAAGCCCCGCTCAAATACTGAACGGGGCTTTGTATTGTAACGGTTGGTTAACTGTTGCCTATCGTCGTTCTTTAATCATTTTTTTTGGCGTCAATAGTTTTTAGGGTTGTTTACCATGAAATAATTTGAACTTAATTCGTAATAATTATTTTGTTTTTTGGAGTTGAATAATCGGTGATTAGTTCAAAAAAGTATTAAAAAAATAGTCCACCCAACTAACAAAGGCTTTGTAAACCGTTGGCTTATATCCACATCATTAAATAAGTCGACATGCCAACAAAATTTGAATTGAATTTGACGTTTCAAATTTTAGTAAAAATTAGTTTTATAAATCTTTTAAATCCGTCTTTAAACGGCTTTTTATGCTTCTCATAATGATCAAAATATTGTTGTTGAAACACCAGTATACACCATAGACCAGGTGGGACCGCAGCTAGGAGGAGCGCCAGCAGGAACAGGGCCACTGCAACTTAACGGGCCTGCGCCCCAACAACTTCCCATAGGGCCGATATCATTCACAAAATTAATAGGCGCTACTAATGGGATGCCCCCTATTTCTAAAAGAACAATTTCAATAGCGCTGCCAAAAGGTATTGCGCAAGCAATACTTATAAAGCTACTTGCCGATATCGTTATAAAGTTTCCGTTACACAATTGGGGGCAGTTTGGAATTGTACGCACAATACGCCAGTGTATTAGTACGTCGCAGCCCTTATTATTATTTATTACATAGGGGGTAGTCGTTATTTGAGACTTTACACTGTTAGTTAATAGAATTAGGAGAATACTTATTAATGCAAATTTTGTTTTCATGACTTTTTTGTAGTTAATAAAATTTAATTTAAGACGACTATTCTAACGCGAAATTAGTACAAACACAACAGAAGAAAATCACAAAACCACAAACGCCCAGTCTTGGTTTTCTAACGCTTGGTTACAAGCAATAAACGCTTGAAGTTAAAATACGGAATATTGAAAATGTAACCCTTCGGGAACTAGATGCTTTTAAGTCTTTCTAGAAAGACATCTTTGTTTCTTTGCGAAACGTGAGGCATGGAGCCATCGCTCATTAAAGCAAAATAACCATCGTGGTTTACAAATTTTTGCACTTTTTGCAGGTTAACAATGTGCGTTTTATGGCAGCGGTAAAATAAATGTGGGTTTAATAATAACTCATACTCCCGTATGGCTTTCGACGAAACATGCCGGATTCCGCCATCGAGGTGAAATTCAGTATAACTTCCCGAGGCTTCGAGACGAACAATGTCCTTTTGTTTAATGTAAATGATGCCATCTTTAACCTGTATTTCTAAAGTCGCCATATTTCTTAAAGAATCTGCTTTTAATAATCGCTCCTTCTCTTTAATAATTTTATCAACACACAACTTAAAATCATCTGCATTGATTGGCTTGAGCAAATAATCGAAAGCCTCATTTTTAATGGCTTCAATCGCGTATTCTTTGTGAGCGGTTGTGAAAACCAATTTAAAATCGCGATAACTGAGTTGAGATAACAATTTAAAGCCACTCATAGTAGGCATACTGATGTCTAAAAAAACAACATCAGGTTTGTAATCTTCAATTAAAGTTATTCCTGTTTCGGGGCTAATCGTGCTTGCTACAACGCGTATCACTCCCTCATGTCTTGAAATAAGTACTTTTAGGGTAGCTATTCCTGCAGATTCATCGTCAATTATTACTGCTCTCAACATTTTTATTTGTCAATTATAGGTAGTATGAGAATTACTTTGGTTCCTGCGCTTTCTCCGGTTTCATCTGTTTTATCAATTATTTCAACGCTGCAATTTACTTTTAAAGATTGTGCCATCAAATCCAAACGCTGTTTCACAATACTCAGGGCTAAAGACTTCTTTTTAAACGTATTTTCAATTTTTTGACTAGCTTTCCTCCCAATACCATTGTCATCCACAGTGCATTTTAGAGTCGAATCCGTGTCCAAATCGAAATTAATGGTTATTTTCCCAGCGCCCTTCCGGGCCAAGATGCCATGCCAAATAGCGTTCTCGATAAAAGGTTGTATCATCAAATGAGGCAATTTAATTTGATTCTTGTTTATATGCTCGTTTATCTCTATAGAGTAAGAGAATGAGTTATCAAACCTGAGCATTTCCATTTCTATGTAGCCTTTTAAAATTTCTACTTCCTCTTTTAAAGTTAAACTTTCGTTCGCATTACTTTCTAAAAGATCGCGTATTAGCTTAGAAAATTTGGAAAGATATAATTCCGCTTTACCATTTTGTCCCGTCATAATAAACTCCTGGATGGAATTTAATGAGTTAAAAATAAAATGGGGATTCATTTGAGATTTTAAGGTACGTATTTCCATCTCGTGTAGCTTTCTGTTGTTGTCTAATCTGTTTTTAGCCGTTTTCAAATTTCGACGGCGTTGCCAAACTAATAAAAATGCTATTAAAAAAATTCCGGCCAACACTGTTAACGTCTTAAAAATAAAACTTATCCAAACGCTACTTTTATTAGGATTATCAGCTGTGTATAGGTCATAAATCTCCTTTTCATTCAACACCCTCTTAAAAATTTTTATATCGTCGAAAATCCCTGCGGTATATCGTTCATTTTTTTTATTCGCAGTATTTCCAATCATTAAGGAATCTGTTTGTAAAAACTTGGTCTCAAATTTCTTTAAACTTTTGCCCTGCAATTTTCCATTTATATAAAAACTCAAGTAGTCATAATTAGAGGTGAGAACAAGATGGTACCAGCTATTAAAGCCAACTTTATTCACGCTCGTTACCTGCGCTACCTTTGTAGAATCTTGCGTTGAAGCGACATTAAACCGGCCTTCGTCCAGTTGATAGAAAATAGCATAAGCTAAATTAAAGTCATCATCAGGCCTGTTTTTAATCAATAAAATTGGGTTGACTCTGTATCCCTTTCCGTAATATATCGCCCTGGCAATATTCACCCATAAAGAAATTGTAACCACTTCGGGTTTTAGTTCCGGTGAAGTTCCTAAATTCAAATAACTATTAACACTCCCGTTTAAATAAATAGCCGACTCAGCATTACCAAACCTGTCTTCCACAAAATTGGCGTCAGAACTTTTCGCTTTCAGAATACCACTTGATTCTCCCAAACTACGCCCGTTAAAATCGAAGGTAACGACTGCATTACTATCGCCTTCCGTCTGACAGATCAGAAGAAATGGTGAAAGAACTAACAGGAGGACAAAAATTTTCTTACTTAATAGTTTCATCATTTAAGTTGATTATCCAAAGCCAATAAAAAACAATCTAAAGTAAACAAATGCGCATAAAAAACCCTCAAGTAACCGGCATTAGATTTTACTCTCCCTACTCAAACGTCTTCAGTTCCAAATTCGTCCCATCAAAAACCGCGTAACTGTTATAATTAATCCACTCCCCTAAATTTATGTAACGCGCTTTGCCTTCTACGTCGAGGTCGAGTGGCAAGTGCCGATGTCCAAAAACAAAATAGTCTACTTTGTTTTGTTTCAAATAATTACGGCTGTACAAAAACAACCACTCATTTTCACTCCCCAAAAATTTTTCATCGCTATCGCCTGTAGTCGTTCGGCTGCGTTTGCTGCTGCGTTTTGCTATATAAAAAGAGAGGTTAGGATGAAGTCTACTAAACAGCCATTGACAGGTTTTATTTGCAAAGATGCAACGTAGTATTTTATACCAATTGTCGCCAGGCCCCAACCCGTCGCCATGTCCGATGTAAAATGTTTTGTTATTGAAAATTTTTGTAACGGGTTTATGGTGAACCGTAACATTTAATTCTTGTTTAAAATAATCATTCATCCATAGGTCGTGATTGCCAACAAAAAAATGAACCGGTATTCCAGAGTCCGTCAGTTCAGCTATTTTTCCCAATAAACGCGTATTTCCTTTGGGTATGGTGTATTTGTGCTCGTACCAAAAATCAAAAATATCACCCACCAGGTAAATTTCGCGTGCATCGGCTTTAATACTATCCAACCAACGACATATTCTTTTTTCACGCGCCAAACTTAATTCGGGTGTGGGTACGCCCAGGTGAAAATCGGAAGCAAAATATATTTTTTGAATGCTCAAATTAAAAAATGCTGTTTTGAATAAAATCTTTTGGAGCTAATTTATGAATATTAAGCGTAAATCTTACCCTGTTAAAAAAATCTATTTTATTTAACTCCAAAGTCCTCCTAATGTCAGTACTATAGGTAAAAGGAATATAAACTTCAATAATATCCTTCCACAAACTCAGGTTTAATCCGGTATCCCATAATAGTTGTTCCTTATTTAAGGCCCTCCCATCGCATACGACCACATCCGCAAAAAACCGCAGTGGTAAAATAAATAACCTTGGCGACTTAATGTTTATTGAAGTTAGCCATTGCGTTGTTTGCCCAAGAGGTGTCCATATTTTTAAAGCTCCATCCTTCTCAGCAAATTGGCTAAAACCCAAACCGTGTGTTTCGTTACGGGCAATAAAATTATCCTCAAACAAATAATCCTGATAACCATTGTAACCTGATGCTCTGAAAGAATAATAGCCTTTATCCCTCTCATTACCTGCCATAAAGCTTCCTGCAAACAATCGTAAGCTCATATCTGATTTTTTATTCAGATTTACTTTGTAATTAAATGTAGCCGAAATTTTTGCCAGCATCGCTGTGTGCTGCAAATTCAAATGTAAATCAAAAGGGCCTAGGCTACGCTTGTTAATTAAATCGTACCTCAATTCGCCGGCAAAGGAAGCTGTTCTTCGTGTTTCTGGCACGGGTAAATAAATTCTGTTATTTAGTATATAATGGGCACTGTCTGTAAATAAATTGATGGCCGCATATGAAACAAAATGCGTGACTAAATCAGTGGGCCTCTTTCTCTTAAATTCAACTGTTACAGAGTTTAGAATTTTGTAATAATTATAATAACTGATAGCTCCATTGATAACGGCCTTTCTTCCATCAAAATAATCATACGCAAAACTTTTAATTTTTGTCCCCAAAGTAATTTGCTGAATTATTCCTTTTGGAAAAAGATAGCCATTTAACTCACCAAAGCCTGCAAGGGTCTTGCTTCTAAACGCAAAAAATGGAACGATATGATACTCCAACCTCTTTTTACTGAATCCATAATTGTGCAAAGCCAAACCAACCATAGGTCCGTTATAAAAGTTGGCTCCAATAATGGGGAGATAATTAATTTGTGTTTTAGCCGGATTATCCAATTTGGTCACAAAATTCAGTTGAATAGGTTTTGCTTTTTTAAATAGGCCTTTAACCCTGCTGATATTGTTCTTTCTATTAATATCTGGCATTATATCATTTCCATCAATCTTAAAATAATCTATGTCCTTTTGTGGAAAAGTATCTGTTTTAGTTTTAACAAATCCATCGTACCATATAACGCCAACGGGCCTATTATTCTTATACGCATAAACGTTAAACGGGAGATTAGTCCCTGTTTTATTTTTAAGTAAAAAAGAATACGTTCCGTCTTTTAGTCGTCTCACCCGTTTTATTTTGTAATCAATGGTTTTGCTTGTCGCAAAAAGATTTTGTTCAAAATTTTTAGCATGCGGTCCTGCGAAAAATTCTATCGTTTTAAAAAAATCTTCCGGCGACGGGTGTTTAAATTTAAATTCCTTAAAATAAAATTTCATGGCCTCATCAAATTTAGCTTCACCCATAGTTTCCATAATATAATCCAAAACAACAGGAGTTTTACTATAAATGATGCTTCCATAATTAAAAAAAGTCATATCATTTGCCGCGGTTAAAATGGGTTGTTCGGCCCTAGCTTTTAACGACATAAAGTAGGCAGTTTCTTTTTCTCTCCATCTTGGTCGTTTATTAAGGCCCAAAAATTTGAACGTAGAATCCCTACCAATCAAATCTGTTAATTTGATCTCGGGATATTTTGCTCTCATATATCTCATCTCATAAAATGAATTAATCCCTTCATCTAAAAA
>CALMND010000326.1 GCA_937868565.1 uncultured Bacteroidota bacterium
ACCTTTTAGTTCGCTTGTAAAATAAGCGATATCTTCAAAAGATACCTGAGTACTGTCATCCAATCTTGAATTAATTTTAACTTTATTTAAAAAATCAGAATAGTCGTCCCACTGATTGTAACTAAAATCAATTTTTCCTTTCACCAGCGTTTTTGGTGTTTTTAAATAAAGATCGTCGCATAAGAGTTTTTGTCCACTGATTTTAGCTTCAGTGCTGAGTTTATTGAGTTCAAATCCACATTGCTCCTTTGTGCTAAAATCCTTTATTTGAAGATAAATCGTGTCGACGTCTAACCTGAATCCTAAAATCCGACCGTACGTTTTTTTTAAATTAATATCGTTAAAATTAATAGTGCTTAGTTTCTTTGCAACAAATTTCTCATCGCGGTAAACAAAGTTTACATTATCAAGAATAACATCCCCAAACTTCAGATCCCAACTTCGAGTTTTAGAAGTGTCCTTTTTGCCATTATTAAAATAATCTACCAAAAATTGGTAATTAAGAGTACTATCGTTTTTGTATTTAATTAGTTTGCTTGTAACATCTTTTAGGGCAGTTGTTTCTAGAATAAGCTTCCTGTTTTCATAATCAAAGGTTTTTATTCTTATGTGAATATCGCCATCTAACAGTGTATCATTATGTTGATCCAAAATACAAATACCTTTTAAATCCACTATTGAAAAAAATTCCAGGTTCACTTTTTCAACAAAGACCTTACTTTTAAGCTCATTGCTGAGATAGTCACTAGCTCTTTTGCCAAGCCATGTTTGAAAAGTATAACTTTGAATACCAAAATATAAACCGATAACTACCAAGATGAGCAACAGTAAGCTCATTCCAATCGTTTTAAAGAATATTCTTGTAACTTTACGAACCATATGGTTTGCTCTAAAGATAAGTTAAAAAAGTAAGGGGAAATACGCAAATAATGCAAAATTTAAACATCTATATTTTAGCAATAGAAAGCAGTTGCGATGACACGTCCTGTGCTATTCTACTGAATAATAAAGTGCTTTCTAATGTAACCGCTCATCAAAAAATTCATGAGCAATTTGGAGGTGTTGTTCCTGAATTAGCAAGTCGTGATCATCAAAAAAACATTGTGCCAGTCGTGCACGAAGCACTGAAAATAGCTAAAGTTAACTTAAAACAGTTAAGTGCAATTGCGGTAACAGCAGGCCCAGGATTGATGGGGAGTTTGTTAGTGGGGCTATCTTTTGCCAAATCTTTATCAATTGCTCTCAGAATTCCTTTAATTGAAGTGAACCACATGCAAGCCCATATTTTGGCTCATTTTATTCAGGATGATGAAGAACACAGCGTACCGATTTTTCCCTTTATTTGCCTAACGGTTAGCGGTGGACACACTCAATTAGTTAAAGTGAAAAACTATTTAGATTTTGACTTGCTTGGAGAAACTATAGATGATGCTGTGGGTGAGGCTTTTGATAAAGCCGCAAAGACCTTAGGCTTAGACTATCCCGGCGGGCCACTTATTGATAAATTAGCTAAGTCCGGAGACAAAAACAAATATAGATTTGCGTCAACAAAAGTACCTGGTTTTGATTACAGTTTTAGCGGGATTAAAACGTCTTTTCTTTATTTTATACGCGATCAGGTAAAAGTCAACCCTAATTTCATTAGCGAAAATCTCACTGATATTTGTGCATCATATCAGAGTCATTTAATTCAGGTTCTACTAAAAAACGTGAAATTGGTTTTGAAAGATACAGGGATTACACATCTAGCTATTGCCGGTGGAGTTTCCGCTAACTCAGAGTTACGTTTGCAGGTTGACATGCTCGGCCGCGAACTCGCTATTAAAACGTTTATTCCAAAATTTGAATATTGTACCGATAATGCAGCTATGATAGGAATAACCGGCTATTACAAATTCTTAAATGAAGAATTTTCAGCACTAAATTTAGCTCCTAAGGTGAGAATGGAACTTTAGGAAGAAAATAAACTATTTGTAATATAATATATCCCCATCCGCTTTTGTCAACTTATAGCTTCTCCCCGACCTATCGAGCTCGTATGTCCTCGTCCGATGTGTGCATTTCCATCGCTTCCAGCTGATACACATGATCATATTCACAAGCAATTGAACGCGGAACTTGCAAAGCAGGAAGTATTTTCTGAAAATTATTAAACGTGTTATGCGTTAAAGTTCCCGCTATCCATATTACGAGACCAATTACACCAATAGCCGAATACACAACAGGCATTAAGCAAAAGTAAAAAATAAAATTATACTGTAAAATCTAAGACTTGTAGTCACATAAGAAAGTTAGTATTTCAATTCATAACGTGACTATTCTTAACGCGATTTCCATTTAATTTTTACTGCGTTTATCATTTCACTGTCAATTCTCTGATCGTGTAAAATTTCAAAACCTAATTTCAAATAAAAAGGCATAGGTGTGCGATAATAAACTCCATTACTTTTTAAATCATTGTTATGATCTATAACCCAACCATAAAAAACGTCATTCTCGGATTTTAATTTTTCAACGAGTAATCTGCCCATCCCCTTTCCTTTGCTTTTTGAAGCGACGATTATTGAGAATCTTATTTCGTTGTCCTTCTCGAAATCAACAGCCCAAGCCAAAACATTGCTTTCCGCGTCTTCAATAATGTAATGATTATAAGCCTCTACCCCATCAAGTAAAATTGAAAACCGATCCTTTAACTTTAGAGGGTATTCATCATTCCATAACTGGTTAATTTGAAAGGACTGCGATTGTGTGAGCGTTTTTATTTTAGATATTTCCATGTAAATACCAATTACTGCTTTCCGTTAAACCAATAAGTAATGGAGAGGGCATGTGCAATATAATTACCATTATTAGAAAAATTAAAAACATAGTCTGTTTTATCCGCTTTGAAATTCATCGTAGTAAAGATAAAATCTTTATTTGAAAAAGAAATGGATGGCGAGTAACACACATCTATAAAGGGTTTTGCTTTACGTTTGAATGAATAGCCAATTGGCAATTTAAAATGCGTTGAATATATAGCAGTGTTAACAAACTTACTGTTATAAATAATATTTACGCTCCATCTATCCACCTTCATCATTGCCTCACCACCGCTTTCACTACTCCTATTAAACGGCTTGCCAATGCCAAAGGAGGGTCTACATGTAAAGTTTCCTATTTCAAGGTTATATCCCAAAGACAACAAACAACTCCAAATATTATAATATTGCGACACCTGAATAGGTATATCACCGCCAAGGACGGAATCAAATATATTTTTTACAATTAAGTCGGTTCCCGCAGATGCTCTGAACATGGAAATTTCATAGACTAAGTTGCTTTTTGTTTTTAAACCAATACCAAAATTCATACAGACCTTTTTTAGACTTCGGGAGGTATATTTTATTTCCGTTTTTACGTTCGTAGATGATGTAACTAATTTAGATTGGTTGGTGGATATACCAGTTTCGCCAACAAAGTAAAACTTCGAAAGACCAGCCCGGCTTTTTGTGTCTATTGACTGGCTGAAAAAATAATTCGTTATGATCAGCGAAATGAAAACCAGAATTCTTCTCACTTTTTTTAGTCCATAATGGCCCACAAACATAAATCGTTGAATTATAACGTCAAAGTTTCCGCAAATATTGTGCTCGGTTACCAACCCAAACGTAATATTTTTGTTGTTTATTCGAAAAAAGTGCGACGGTTCTACTTATAGCCAATCTTGCATATCCTCATATGTTATTCCATCTCTATCAAGCGCGGAAATGATCTTGCTTTGAGCAGTATAATATAAGACGAGTTCTCGGATGTTAGCCTATTTATTAACAGATTGGGATTCCTTGAAAACAGGTTTTGATTTTACGAAACGAATTAACAGAGCTTTGAAACTTCCCGGCATAGTTATTTTGAAATAGGGGGCGTCAAAAAATAAGTAGTAATTTCATCTCTATTTTTTTCCTTCTATAAAAATCATCGGAACTGTTAAACTAAGTCCTCTGTTTAGCTGCGAGTATGTATTTAAATTTGTTTCCAAGCCCAAAAATATCTCATTCAACTCTTCCGTTGGAAAAAGGGTCAACCAGGTGCTTAACCAACCTAATTTAGTAAAATGATGGTTTAGAAAGGCCGTGCCGTCTACAAATTTCATGTCGAAGGACTCGGTCGCATAACGGGTCACTTTTAATCCTTGATCAATGAATAATTTTGAAATGCTTTCTGTCGTACCACGATGAGCTTCGTCCCTCTTCAACGCCGGAATTAAGTTTTCTTTTCCTTGTTGTTTAAGGCTCCTGTAAAAAAGTTCATAAAATTCCTTCCAATGCCCATTCAGGTTGCTGGTTAAAGCTAATTTTCCCTCAGGTTTTAAAACGCGTTTACATTCGGCAAAAACAAGGGCGGGGTTTTCAAAATTGTTCACACCCAAATTTGACACGATTAAATCAACGCTATTTTCCTTAAAGGGAATTTTTTCAGCAGAGCCTTCAATTATCTCAACATTCGTTAAGCCATAATTGTTTATTTTTTGTTTGGCCCTGATATTGGCATTCTCCCAGGGATCTATGCCATAAAGTTTACAGGTGCTGCCCATGCGACCCGCCAACTCCATTAATGGAAATCCTGCACCCGATCCTATATCTAAAACTGTCAAACCAGGCTTTAATTCTAAATGTTTCAACAATAGCAATCCAAATGCAGCACTCCATAATGGAACTTCGTCAAAGGTGCTCACGAACGACTCACTGTCTTCAAATTTATAGTCTAAATAGTCTGCCATATTCTATTTTCCCTTAAAAATCAAATCATATCTATGCATACCCTTTTCATAGAAGTCGGGCGTATATTTTGTTATTTCAAATCCATACTTTTCAAAAAATCCAACTGAAAATTGGGTGGTATCAATTACCAATGGATTTGCAGGATAGAATTTTTGAATACGTTCGAGACGATATTTCAAGAGTTTCTCACCATACCCTTTCTTATGAAAATCTTTATGAATCAAACCCCAGGCAAGAGAAATTGTTTGCGTATTATCCTTATCCCCAAAGCCGCCGCATCCTATTATTTTATTGTCAACCAATACGACAAAAAAATAGGTTTTGATATCAGTGACTTTATCATAAAAAGTGTCTAAAAAATTCGTGAAAAAACCAACTTCTTCTGAAGTAAAAAATAAAGGCACATTACTTTTAAAAGCCATTAAACAGCCTTCTCTATCTGCAAGCTGGTATTCCCTAATATTCACGTCCATGCGTTTTTAACTAATTCAGATAAAGCTAAATGTAGGCAAAATTACATTCAATTATTCTTGCTCCCGAAAATCTGCCATTAAAATGAAAACTGCATCAGCAAAAATGGTTGACTGTTTCATAAAAAACTCTACGGCAGGATTGACTCTGATATATTTTTCTTCATTCAGTCTCAGTTTTCGGCTTCAAAATTTTCCAGGCAATAACTGCCAACATAGCACCCAATATAGGCGCAGTTAGATAAACCCAAAGATGCTCAGTGCGCCCTGAAACAATTGCAGGGCTTAAGGAACGGATTGGATTCATGGAAGCTCCACAGATAGGGCCAGCGAACATTGCCTCCAATAAAACGACTGAACCAATGGCTATCCCGGCAAACATTCCTTTTTCTTTACTTCCTTTGGCTACATGAATAATTGTAAGCATTAACAAAAATGTGAGAATAAACTCTAAAATAAAGGACTGACCATCTGTTCCGGCGGGCAAAGAAGCTCCCAGTGTTTCGTTAGTTGGAAATAGATAATGTAAGGCAAAACTCGCTAAAAAAGCACCAATACCTTGACTA
>CALMND010000327.1 GCA_937868565.1 uncultured Bacteroidota bacterium
ATCCTGATAACAAGAAATAACAGCCCAATTATTCCCTATAACGTAAGGATTATGTGGTGTTGTAAGAAGGGAGGGTCTAAAATCTTTGACGGGTTGAATATTCCCTATATTTTGAACATCAACCAAATGCACAGGGAGTGACGAGGGTACTTCATCACAAAACACGAGATACTTATTATTCTGAGTTAAAAAACTTGAGTGGTTATAACCGTGTTCCTGATAAGAATTATAGGTTCCAAGTATGTAAACGTTATTAATCGGGGGAGGGTTGTATTTTAAAATAAAAAGCCCTTTCCAACCAACCGAGGCATAAATAGTATCATTTTTAACGTACATATCATGTACATAATTTATTATGTTTAAAGGGATATCAAATTCTAGTCTCTTGAGGAGGAAAGGTGCCGTAGGGGTTGCCAAACTATATATTGCCATTGGACTGGTAGAATCGTCGGCATAGGCTATGCCACCTATATACATTTTATCTTGGTCAATCCAAATAGTATGCCCCCTGCTAAAATAAGTATCGCTACTATGCACGATATGAACACTATCAGGCAAATATTGCATATCAACTATTTGAAATCTGTTTGGCCCAGGATCGGAGCTAATTATATAACAATAGTTTTTGTAGGTTTTCATTTCACGCCAAGTGCAGCCATGCCTTGAGTCAACGTAAGCACTTACTGAGGGAGTTGATGGACTAGTCACGTCAATAAAATAGGTTCCGTTACTAGCTCCAGAAATTGCATATTCTTTGTTTTTACTTTGCTGATACCAACCCCAACATCCAGAATATCTGTTGCCAATATCTGTCGTAGTATTCGGAGCTAAAAGACTTATAAGACTGATGTTAGAACTTGAGTAGTTTTGAGAGAAGCAAATCCAGGATGAAGTTAAAAATATGTACAAAAATAATTTTTTCATTTCAAAACATGTATCTACAAAGATAGTTTTTTTATCTCTAAAAAAGTGCGGCAAGTCCGAAATGAATTTTGCCGCTTCGCGGGTCAAATCCGTTATTAAATTGATTACCAATTGCATAATTCAAAGATAGTATGCCTGCTTTTGTTTCAAAATTGATACCGGCACCAACGCTCAGTGGAATATCTTGTGCATATCGTCGGTTACTATTGTTCTCATACCAAGCTCCTTCCGCAAATAAAAGCAGGTTTGAGTTTTGGGCAAACAAAAATCTGTATTCGAGTGTTGGGATTAGGTAGGTTGATGCGTAAATACTCTCCTCATCAAATCCTCTCAACGTTTTTAAACCACCTATTCTAAAGAGTTCGTTATTAAACAGGGTAGAATTACCAAAAACAGAACACAATGACTTAGTTGCAATTTATTCAGCTGGTGCTTACGGATTTACAATGGCTAGTAACTATAACACAAGAGGAAAAGTTGCTGAAATTGCTATTGAACATTGTTTCGATAAATTTTCAGGTAACCTGCAATGCTTGATTCAAATTGATATTGTGTTGACCTTAGCAAGAGTTTATCATATGCGACTGAATTAATTTTTGGGTTTTTATTTATTGTTCTGTTACCCGTTTGCCCATTTATACTTATTGCAAGGCCTTTGTGGGGATTAAAACGGTAGTCAAGTCTTTCAAAATGTATACCTAAACCATAAGATTGTGTCGCTATATCGGCGAAATCGGGCAGGTTGGTAATAAAGTCATAACCACTTGTGGAAATGAGGTTGGAATTACGCTGCTTATAATAGACTTTTAAATTATTGAGACCACTGAAATAGTATTGAAGACCTATGTTATTAGTAATGTCAATAAAAGTAGTGTCTCTTTTGTAGATTTTAAGGGAATAATCGGTGCCAACTGGCGTGCCAAATAAATAAGGATAAATAATGCGCCCGTTAAAATCCTGAGTCTGGGTTTTAAGTCTGCGCCACTCCATATCAAAGGTTTCACCATTTTTAAAAATACTGTTCATTAGTTTTAGTTTTAAATCACCGGTAATAATCGTTTTTTTTGTGTCTGCGTCTGGTAAAAAGCCTATAATACCATCAAACTGAGAGGCATTCTTTTTATCCAAGAATAAAATAATACGATTGGTTTTATCACTCAGCCTTGTTTCCAGTGGTTTTGTCTCCGTAATAAAAGGCAATTGTTTTAGTTTTTGTGACATAACAGAAATAAGACTCTCGTTATAGGGCATGTTTTCCTTAACATCGAGATAGCGGTTCATAAAACCTTTGTTAACTTTTGCGGTTCCTACGATTTTAACCGAATCTATCTTAAAGAACTTGTTTTTTTGAACATTTAAAACGGCACCCAGGCTTTCATCGCCAGTTACTATACTATCTAAATTTACAGTTACAAACGGGAAGCCTGAATTTTCGTAATGTAAAATTATTTTTTCAAGACTTCTTGCAACCTCCTTGTACTTAAACGGTTTGTTTAAGTAAAGTTTTTCACTTATACCGAGCTTAGATGCAAGATTTGGATTAAGGTTCCCGATTTTAAGACTAGCCACCCTGAACTGTTTATTTTGTGAAATATATGCGGTAACTGAAGTTGAATCTGAGTAAATACTATCGCTTGAGGCAAGTAAAAATCCTTTATAATGCAGGCTGGAAATTAAATTTGATACTTCTTTGAGCGCCGTGCTCTTGTCTCTGTACTTCTTTTTGTAATTGAACTTTGTTACTTCGCTTTTAAGCTCAGTTGAAACAATTTTCAACAAAATATTTTGTGAATGTGTAGCAAGAGCTAACAAACAAACAAACACGGTGAATAAATATTTACCAAATGGCTTTATAACAATAGATAACTTAATAATTAAAAAAATAGTATCTTTAATCCACAATATACCTTACAAAAATAGCATAAACATGAAGAAGATTTATTTTGTACTAATATTTAGCATTGTTATTATCAGTCTGCATGCCCAAACTACACCAACGTTAAGTAATAACAATATGCCTGGAAGTGGCGACACCTTGCGTTATACCAACATTCAAATGAATTCAGTTGGCAATTATACACAAACGGGCACTAATTATAATTGGGATTTTTCCACTGTTGTGTCTACTACATCAGATATTCGTGAGTTTAAAAGCGCGCTTCAAACACCTTACGCTTTTTTGTTTTTAGGATTTAACGAAACAACGGAAAAAATTGCAGATACTTTGGTTGCTGGAACCGGTTCTATTTCCATTACCAAGTATTATAACTTTTATAAAAAGCAAACTAGTCCTAATGCATTTGTGGCCGATGGAGTAGGAATGAATATTAGTGGAGTGCCGGTGCCAAGTTATTACTCAGACAAAGATGAACTTTACATGTTTCCCTTGACATACCC
>CALMND010000328.1 GCA_937868565.1 uncultured Bacteroidota bacterium
TGGTTCCCAGAGTCGTGCCTTTCACAAGTATTGTGGCAAATGGGAGAGCCTCGTTTTTGTCAGAAATTTTGCCGGAAAGAATATAAGTTTGCGCTTTCGACTCAATTAAAAAAACCAAGAATAGCAATGCTAACTTTTTGTGCATAAATCCTGTTTCAATATGAGTATGACGTTTGAGTTTCTATAAAGTTACACGGTTTCCTCATTTATTTTTTATCAAATCCTGTGAAAATGTAGGAAATAATATTTGCCCCCATTTTTAAAGCTCTTATTCTAGCCTCTTCACTATCGTTATGCACTTCTGCGCTTTCCCATCCGTCACCGAGGTCGCATTCAAAATCATAAAAGCAAACCAGGCGACCTTTGTAAATCAAACCAAATCCTTTTGGTGCGGCATTATCGTGTTCATGAATTTTTGGTAAACCTTTTTGGAAATCGTATTTCTGATGATAGATAGGATGGTCAAAGGGAAGTTCTACTAAATCTAACTCAGGAAATATCTTTTTTAATTGGGGGCGAATGAATTTATCCATACCGTAATTATCGCTTATGTGAACGAATCCTCCCGCAATCATATATTTCCTGAGGTTTTCAGCTTCCTGATCCGAAAAAACAACATTACCATGGCCGGTCATGTGGACAAATGGATAATTAAAAATTTCCAGATTTCCGGCCTCAATAACTGCCTGCTCAGGATTAATGTTGGTTTTTAAATTGTCGTTACAAAATTTAATCAGATTAGGAAGTGAAGTCTCCATGTTGCCGTACCAGTCCCCACCTCCATTGTATTTAAGCAAAGCAATTTGATAAGCGTAGGGAGGTTTTGACGTAAAGCCAAAAATGAAAAAAGATAAGGCAATTAGACTAAGGAAAAGTGTTTTTTTATTCATTACTTAAAATTAAACATTTTTATAAAACTCTACTAACGCAACAGCTTCTTTAGCTTCTTTCACATCGTGAACACGCAGTATTTTTGCTCCATTAAGCAAAGCAAGGGTATTTAAGATGGAAGTGCCATTAAGAGCTGTTACGGGATTGGAGCCAATAACCTTGTTAATCAGGCTCTTTCTTGAGAGTCCCGCCAAAATAGGATAATTGAGAGAACTAAAAATTTGCAAATGTTTTAAAAGCTGGTAATTGTGGGTTACATTTTTCCCAAAACCAAAACCTGGGTCAAGTATAATTTTGTGAAACCCTTTATTATTCAACACCTGAATTTTGGTTTCAAAGTCTGAGACAACTTGGTTCACGACATTTTCATATTCGGGATTTTTTTGCATGGTTTGCGGTGTTCCCTGCATATGCATGAGTATGTATGGCAAATTCAATTCGGAAATTATGTCAAACATAGTTTCGTCCATATTTCCACCGCTTACATCGTTGATAATATCGGCCCCTGCTTCGGCGCTTTTTTTTGCGATGCTCGCGCGATAAGTGTCAACACTAATAAATATTCTCGGAAAATTTTTCCTTATCTCGCTCAGGGGTTCTCGCAGGCGCCCCCACTCTTCTTGTTCATTTATTTCTAACGCATTGGGGCGCGAAGACGCAGCCCCAATATCAACGATGTCAGCACCATTTTTAATTTTTTCTTCCACATCATAAAGTACATCCCGCATTCCGCTGTATTTACCACCGTCGTAAAAACTATCGGGTGTAACATTTACAATGGCCATAATTAATGGCTTAATAAATGTTAATGTTTTGCCCTTGCATGCATATTCTATTGGTTTAATTTCTGTATTTTTAGAGCTCATATAATTTATGCAGAACACATCGCAACAATACGACGCGGCCATTTCATCGTGTAAAGATATCTTTTTAAAGAAAATGAAAGATTATGGGACGGCATGGCGAAATCTAAGACCAACTTCTTTGACGGATCAGATTTTTATTAAGGCGCAAAGAATTAAGAGTATCGAAGAAAAAGGTATTCAAAAGGTGGTGGACGATATAAAAGGTGAGTATATCGGAATCATTAATTACTGCGCTATTGCTCTTATTCAGTTAGAATTGGTCAATGACGCGCGACTCGAACTTCCCTACGACGAGGTGGCCGGATTATACGCCAAATATATCGCTAAAACCAAACAATTGATGGAGGACAAAAACCATGATTATGGCGAGGCATGGCGGGATATGCGACTCAGCTCCTTAACGGATTTAATTTTAATGAAAATTTTTAGGGTCAAACAAATTGAAGACAATATGGGAAAGACAATTATTAGCGAGGGCGTGGACGCCAATTATATGGATATGATTAATTATTCGGTTTTTGCGCTTATAAAGTTAGAACAAGTAAAAAGTTAATTTTTTTTAATTCTTTAAAAAAACACGTCTAAATAAAATCAACAGGCTAATAACTGAGTAAATTAGTAAAATCAAATTCATTTCTTAAACATATCATCATGAAGAAATTTTTATCCTCAAAAATCTTTCGTTTAATCTGGTCGGTTGGTTTGGCGTTTATTCTTTATTTTATTTGCCCGCCTTGCTTTAGCAAAACCACTTTGTTGATTTTATTGGCGATACAGTTGGTGTTGATTAATGCCGCGGACTATATTGGTAAAATTGCCATCATCACGCACATTGCCCGGTTTCTGGTGGGAGCTCTTTTTATTTTTTCGGGTTTTATAAAAGCGAATGACCCTTTGGGTTTCAGTTACAAATTAAAAGAGTATTTCGAGGTTTTTCAGAATGATTCGGGTATGGCATTTTTTGAATGGTTTGCGCATATCTCTTTGCCACTGGCCATCATTATTTGCGCCAGCGAAATTATTTTAGGCGTAATGCTATTGATTGGCTACAAACGTGATCTGACATTGTGGCTTTTATTTGCTCAAATTGCCTTTTTTACTTTCCTAACGTTTTACTCGGCTTGTTTTAATAAGGTAACGCATTGCGGTTGCTTCGGCGATTTCCTTAAACTAAAGCCCTGGGAAAGTTTCTGGAAAGACATTGCCCTCATGATATTAATTACTTTGCTTTTTTCTGGTAAAGAAAACATCAAAGAACTTTTTGCAACTTACATTTTGAGCATCCTGTTTTTAATTGGCGTTGCCTTTTCTTTCGGATTTCCTATTTATGCATACCGCAATTTGCCGCCTCTGGATTTCAGAGCCTACGCCCCGGGCATGAACATAAAAGAAAATATGAAAAAAGCTGCTGATTACAAGGATCCAGTTTACGAATCTATGTTGGTGTACGAAAATTTAAAAACACACGAGAAAAAAGAGTTTAGTCAAAAGGCCTATATGGATTCCAAAATATGGGAGGATACCCTGAACTGGAAATGGAGCGCAACGAACAATAAACTAATCAGCGACGCGGTAAACCCTCCAAAGATAACAGACTTTACAGTAAGTGATTTAAATGGCAACACAGTAACGGATTCTCTTCTGAATGATAAAAATTATAGTTTTTGGCTGGTGGTTTACGACCTCGCTCAAACGACAGATGGAGAAAGCCTAATGGCACAAATAAACGATTTTTATAAACTGTCTAGCTCGGAAAAATTTAAGTTCTATGCTCTAACGGCCAGTAGTTCTAAGGAGATTGACGACTTTAAACATAAACATAATGCGCTTTATGACTTTGTAACAGTGGACGCTACTGTTTTAAAAACCATGATAAGAAGTAATCCCGGTTTAATGTTGATGAAAGATGGAACAGTAATTGCTAACTGGCACCATAGTAATTTCCCCACTTTTAGTTTTGTGAAGGAAAAACTGATGAAGTAGTACCGTAAACTAATATTAACATTAGAAAGTAAAAATTTTTAAGTTGTTCAGTCTACAAAAACCCTGTCGTTACCGTCAAAAAAGGGAGCTTGAATGCTTAAAATTTTTAGGGGCATTTTGCTAATACACTTAACTGAGTGTATAGCGTTTTTCGGAATAAAAATAACATTGTTTTTTTTAACAATGAAGCTTTTTCCATTGAGCTGCATAAGCCCTTCCCCTTCAAGTACTATTACCTGTTCGCTATGGTATTGATGTTTATGAGCCTTTACTTCGTTTTTAATGACAATGCAAAAGCTGCTGCTAAGGCTGTCTCCAAATAAAGCTTTATTGTAAATATTAACTGCTCTTGACGATTCGCCAATTGTGTCGGTATTCGTTACAGTTTGCGAGTTACTATTCAAACAGTAACTCGCAAAAAGTATTGAAATAAAAAAGCGCACTAACGTTTGTTAATTGGCTGCGAAGCAGGAACCACACTTGTCATGGGCATTTGGCCGAGCATCTGAGGGGTTATCATTGGTAGTACTTTTTTCACGTCGGCATAATTAGGGTTAATTCTTAAAGCCATGTCCCAACTCTTTTTAGCCAAAGCAAATTTTTGTTGATTAAAATAAGCACCCCCTAAATTATACCAAGCTTCCGGGTCCCCAGGATTTAATATTGTCCATTTATTGTAATTAATTGCGGCGGAATCCATTCTGCCTCGGTTAAATGCCATAATACCACGATTTTTTAAGTCATTGGCAAAAACTTGATAATAATTTCTCAAATATGGGTTGTTAGGGTAAAGGCGCTCTGCATTTTTCCAATAATAAAGTGCCTCAAAATCCTTTCGTAACTTAAAATTAGCAAGTCCCAAATTCAAATAGCCATTTACGTAACGAGGATGTAAATCAACTGCGTGCTTAAGAAACGCGATGCCTTTATATAGCGCTGCTTCGCGTTTGTTGGCATAACCACCTTGCTTCACTTCTTCGTCGGTTATTTTTAAGGTTCCATTATAATCGTTATACCGAGTGGAATCCTGACCAACGACTTGTATGCCGGTTACTTCCTTCGTATCCGCCAAGTCAACCCATCGTGCACCTGCGTTGCCCAGCACTAATACCGAATGGGGCATGGTCCTAACGTCTTTTAAGAACAGTGTCACGTCGTTTTTCCAATCTAAGCTACGTTCCCAACATTTAAAACCATAACCTAAACTAACGATTAATACTAAGCCGAATAAAGCCAATTTTCGCATGTTAAAGGAAACAGTTTTTAATTTCTCAAGGCCCATTAAAATACACCAGGCCATTGCGATACAAAAACCAATGTTTGAATGAAAAATTAAACGCTCGCCCATGGTAGCACCAATATCCATTAACACGTTACCAATCATCAAGGCGAAAATAATATAGGTCATCAGAGCGAACCCGAGTATATGCTTTTTAAGAGTATACTTAATAGCTAAAACAACCATGCCTACATGGATGATGAGAGACAGTAGAAAATCCCAACTAGTAAAGTGCCTGTATTCAATAGTTTTATACGAATAATCAGAAGAGAGTGGGTGAGGAAAAACCTGTAACCATAAGTATTTTAACAAAACAAAACCTTTGGTTGCAAAACGCTCTTCACCATCCGCCAACAAATAAGGATTGTTTAATATTTCCGTGTCTGGGACACCTGGTTTTAACTTCACCGCTACAAGACGCATGGCAAGATAAAACAGCATTACAAAATAAAACCAACTCATTAATTTATGAAAATTGTTCTTTTTATTACTTCCCATTAGCATAACTCCCACAACTATATACAGGAAAGGAAATAGCCAAAAAGAGCGAATTGGCTTAGCGCCGGGTAATGCATGCATATCAAAATCTCGCTTTAAATAGAGCATGAAAAAGGCACAAAACGCAAATGCAAGACCCACGTATAGGGTTTGTTTAAATTCTTTAGTTTGGAAAAAGGTTTTAACATCAAAATCGTTATTAGTAAAGGTGTATACCGCAAGTGGTATAAGGAAAAGTAGCATCACAGCGTATTCCTTAGAAAGCAGCGCCAAAAGGAACATCACCGAAGCCCAGAATAACTCCATGGGTTTTTTCGTTTCCAGATACTTAAACGTATAAAAGAATGTGAGCGAGATAAATATCAGTGAGAAAATTTCGTCACGGCTTTTTACGTTGGCAATGGCTTCTGAGTGGATAGGATGCATCGTAAACAACAAAGCGGCCAAAAATGCCAAATCCTGGTTTGTACGAAAAAAATATCTTGAGAATACTAAATATAAAAACATACAACCCAAGGCAAAAGTCCAGATATTATTAAAGTGCCTTAATCTTGCACCGTATACCTGACAGTCTACCTCGTTAAAAATCCCATCCACGTTCAAATCTTCGTCCCATTGATTTTTAAAATCTTTATTTAAGTCCCAACAAGGGTAACACTCATTGGGTTGTGCCATTCCATCACCATTTTGGTCTACAAAATCGTTATATTCATAATTGGTTTCAGGACGACCACAGGGTGAAGTGTAATTTGTCATATCCTTGTCGAGAATGCCATTCTTATTCGAATCATCAACCTTCATGTACAACCCGGTCCGGTAGCTACCAATGAATTGCTGTTCAATGGCAAAGCTCACTACCGAAAGCGGACGGTAACGACCTCCAGCCAATTGGTCGGTGGCGCACATGCGGCGGTAAAAACTTTCATACGCATCGCGCGTCATGATGTCCTTAATCCCCCTTAAGCCTTTAATTACATGGTCGTTTTGATGAATAATAATACCATCATCGAGCGCGTACTCGCCGTTAACCGAAGAAATATAAAAAGTGAACCCAACCAAACCAATAATAATCATAGCTATTTTTTGGTTTAAAAACGTAAAATACTTGAACGTTTGGCTTAATTCCGGGAATGTTGGTGTCTTTAATGCTGTCTGTTTAGCTGGTGCCATAATTAAAAAATATCTGCAAAATACAAATATAAAGCCAAATTAATAATCATAAATTCAATTTTTTTAAAGGTTTAACCGAGATTTATATTTATTTTGCTATTGTTAAAATGCAAAAAAGAGGTAAGAGACTGCTTTTTCTGGGATTTAGTATAGTTATTATGCTCAGTTCAGCTCTATTTAGCCGATTTTGCACCCTTTCGATAGACGATATAGCTGCCGAAACCAGTCAAAAAATTTCAGCAAAATCACGTAAGTGCCTTGAGGCTCTTAAACTATTAGAAAGTAGCGACCTAAATAAGCACTTAAATTCGTTTTATAATTTATATGAACATGAACAAATAGGGCTTTACCTCTTTAAAAATGATAGTTTAGTTTTTTGGAATAACTCACAAATACCAATTGAGCGGGACTCCAGTCTGTATACAAAAAAAGAGGGCCTTGTCAGACTGAAGCACGGAGCGTATGTTTATTTTAAAATAACTCAGGGTAATACTTGGGCGTTGGCACTCTGTGTATTAAAACCAAAATATGACTTGCAGAATAACTATCTAAAAAATGATTTTGAAGATTGGATATGCATACCCGATGGCATTGGCATTGAAACCGAAAATTCGGGTCGGCATGCCGTAATGCTCAACGGCGGGAAATTGTTTTCACTGAAAGGCGATGAACTCTTTTATCACAATGCGGGTACGGATAACATAGTTACAATAATATTTTTGTTAGGTTTTGCTTGTTTGTTAATGGGTGTACTTTACTATCTTAAAAAAGACACGAATGGTTTTCAAACGACAGTAGCTCTGATATCGATTGTGTTTTTGCGATGCATTATGCTTTCGTTAAAATGGCCTGATTTTTTTTATCGGAGTATTTTATACGACCTGAGAGTTTTTGGTAATGCCCAATCTATTTTAAATAGTTACTTGGGAGATATTCTTTTGAACGCAATGCTTCTATTATTTGTAGCAGTTGCAATTAGTTTTTTATTCTTAAAAAGAACAATCAATAAAACACCCTATTTACGAATACTAATTTTAAGCGCACTAATTTTTCTGGTTTATAGTCAGTTTAATTTCGCTGTTTTGAATCTGGTTACGAACTCCACTCTAAGCTTTGATTTTTTGGGCATTTTTAATTTTAAGCCTGTAACATTTGTTGCTATCACTGCACTTTGTTTCTTCGCCCTTGCGTTATTTGTTTTAGTTAGCCAATTGATTAACTGCTTCGAAAAAAAGTCAGGTCATGCTATATTTTTTATTTTACTTACCCTGCTGATATGCTATCTTCAGCAACTTTGCTCCAAATCATCTTATATATTCGAAAATTATTGGCTCTTGCTCTTCTCAGGAACCTTTTTTATTTTAAAAAAGGTGGTTGACGTAAAAAACACATTAGCTTTATCTATACAGTTATTGCTTGTGTCACTGGTTACCTCTAAGTTTTTGAATATTTATATTGATAAAAACCAAAAGCAGGATTTGGAAATTTTGTCCTTAAAATTAGGCGAACGGCAGGACGCCGTTTTGGAAAGTGAATTTTTAAACGCTTCAAATAAATTAAGAGAAGATGAGGGATTAAAAAACCTGGTCGATTTATTACCAGGCTCGTCAAATGAAATCCCACAACTTTTACGGGAAAAATTTTTTAACGAGTATTTTAATCGATACAACGTGGATTTTTCTTTATTTGACAAGTACTGCAACCCCTTGCTGAATAGTAAGCAAGCTATCCTGTTAAATGAAGGTTTCTTTGATGATCAGATAAAATACAACTCCGATTCTACACAAATAAAAGGTTTATTTTTTGTAAAAAATTACAAGAAGAACGCGCGTTACATAGGAAAAATAGAGCTCCATTCTAAATTTCTTTATGTTTTTATGGAACCCAAACAATTTGAAGAGCTGGGTAGTTTTCCGGACCTATTGCTCGATCAGTCGCAGCAGAAACACGAGAAACTCAAAAACTTTAGCTGGGCAGTATACCGTGCGCAACAAAACACAAACCGCTACGGTAATTTTAATTACCCGCTTTTTTTGAAAGACTCAAGATTACCATCTGATTCTGGGTTTACCCATCATTATTTCAAAACGGATGAATCCACTCAAATCATAATTACAACTGCTCAGAAAAAATGGAATTACTTTTTCACCTTTAACTCCTACTTACTTTTATTTTTTTCATTAATTACCTATTGCACTTATTTAATTTATGCTCTGGTATTTACTAGCCAATTCAAAAATCCTTCATTGACAAGGAGAATACAAACCATTATAATTGCACTATTATTGTTGGCCATGTCAGCGGTTGGTATAACATCCGGAAGTTTGGTCACTCATCAGTTCGAGTTGGATAACAAAAAACAATTGGAAGAAAAAACGGAAATTATTATTAACGAATTGGCTTCTCAATTTAAAACCGGAGAATTATTTGACGAGAGCCAAAAAGAAATTATTTCATCAAAATTAAACGAATATGCTCGCCTATTCAATAGTGATATTAGCTTGTTTAGTAAAGAAGGGTATTTATTTAATACAAGTCAACCAAGGTTGTATAACTTAGGTTTAGCTGCGCCGCTTGCCAACCCTGTTGCTTATTCTGCGATTACTAGAAATTTTTCCTCCGCAGTGTGCTTGGAGGAAAAAGCAGGCAGCCTGAACTATCTATCTCTTTATACACCGCTTTACGATTCAAATAAAAACTTAAACGGTTTTATTAATCTTCCCTATTTCGCTAAACAAGGAGATTTAGTAAGCGAGTTGTCGGGAATTATAAGCACCCTTATTAATGTATATGTTATTCTTTTTGTACTGAGTATTCTCGCCGGTTTAATTCTTTCGAGCTATATCACGCAACCATTGCGTTTAATAAAACAACAAATTGCTGGTATTTCATTAGGAAGTCAGAACGAAAAAATAAACTGGCAAAGCAACGATGAAATTGGTAAATTGGTTTCAGAATACAATCAAATGCTTATTAAATTGGAGCACAGTGCAGGTTTGCTGGCGCAAAGCGAGCGTGAAAGTGCATGGCGAGAGATGGCGAAACAGGTGGCGCACGAAATCAAAAATCCTCTCACACCTATGAAATTGAATTTGCAGTATTTGCAGCATCTTTTAAAAAATAATTCCGAAGATTTTAACGAGAAATTTGCCAAATCCAGCGCAAGTATCATTGAGCAAATTGATGCATTGGCCATTATTGCAAGTGAATTCAGTAATTTTGCCAAGCTGCCGGTTACCCAATTGCAGAGCATTAATTTGAAAGAAATTATTAAGGTATCGGCGTTGATTTTCGAGAATGAAAAAAATATCGCCATTGTAAATCACATTGGTGAGAATGATGTTTTCGTGAAGGGTGATAAAGACCAATGTTTGCGGGTTTTTAATAATATTCTAAAAAATGCTATTCAGGCCTTGGAGGACATCAAAGACCCATGCGTTGAATTATCGCTGGAAAGAGAAGATAGGATTATTCGTATTTTAATAAAAGATAACGGTTGCGGGATTGATGAGAATCTGAAGCCAAAAATATTCTCCCCTAACTTCACTACCAAATCAACAGGTTCTGGACTGTGTTTGGCCATGGTAAAAAACATCATGGAAGGCTTTGGAGGCAGCGTACGCTTTGAGTCAGAAAAGAATAGGGGCAGTGTTTTTTATCTGGAGTTTGAAGAGGCTGAGTAGAAAATCGTGGACAATCTTCATAAAAATTTATCAAAACCTGTAGTTATAGAAACTAATATCTCTAAAAAATCAGTTCGTAACGATTATTTTAAAAATTCTACGAGAATTACCCTCAGAAATTTCCACGAAATAGAAGCCTTTGGAATAAGAGGCTACCGGTATAGATACATCCTTTGTGCATACATCAGCGCTATACATAATTTCCCCAAACAAACTAAGCAGTTTTACATTTTTAAATGCGTTGTTGTTAAAGATTAACTTAATGAAATCTTTAGTGGGATTCGGATATAGGTCTGCTGTTTCATTTGAAGTTACTTCTCCTATATCCAACAAATTAAAATTGCAGGCACCTGAAACGGTATTTACATTTTCTATAGTACTACCCCCTGTTAAAATTTTACCAACGAACCCGCTATAATTTTTCGGGTAAAAAGTACACCTGAAAACGATATTTTGTGAAGGCACTAGACCCTGATTAATAGTTCCAGTGGTGTTAACCGGATTTACATATTCCCAGAGCGTAGTTCCCGTTGAACTTACTTCTTTAAAGACACCTGAAGGGCCATTGCAAAAAAGTACATTTCCATTTGACAATTGCTGTGAGCCTGAAATATTTTGTGCATAAAGAGTATTTGTATTCCCCGCATTATATATCCAAGATGTATTGTTTGGCAAAAAAGGTAAAGTGGTGCTGTATGTAAAACCGCTTACCGGTGGACTTATAATTTCAATAGTGGAATAGTTTCCACCTGTTCTGCCATTTCCATTATTAAAAATCATAATTTGATCTTGGTACGGAAGTCCATTTTCAATCCAATAAGCATTGTGCTGCCCAAATAATTTTTGATTGGCAACAGTTCCGTTATTATACGCTTGTGGATTTCCCCAACGGTATAAAACATCACCACCTTTGCCTGAGTTTCCGCCTGTGTGGCCCGCCGCTTCGGCAGTTGTCGTGCTATGGTCAATTATCCAAATTTCATCAAAAGAATGTGAACTTAATAAGATTTGATTTAATGTTGGATTGTAGTCAATAGAATTTAAATGTATCCAATCCTGACCAATTGTAGTATTAGAACTTGCACTGTAATTGAGATTTAGTAATTGTGGGTTAGAGGCAACGCTTCCATAGTTAGGTTTTGTATTGTCAAAGTCCTGAACTAAGTGATCCCACAGATGCCATTCCCAAACTATGGTTCCACCTGTTAATCCTACCGGCTGTATTTCAATAATTTTTTCGCTCCAAACGGTAGTCGTTGTTAAAGCCGGATTTCGGCCTTGGGCAATGGCTTGCGTATTTGTTTTAGACTCCCAAACGATGGCAACAACATTACCATTTGGCAAAGCTTTAATGTCGTGGTGTTGGCATTCCACAGCACTTGAAATGGTATAGCTCCAAATCACATTTCCATCCCAGTCAATTTTTTGAATAATACCACCTTTACCTCCGGCATCAAATGTTGTGTTGTTTGC
This sequence comes from uncultured Bacteroidota bacterium, assembly GCA_937868565.1. GTDB lineage: Bacteria > Bacteroidota > Bacteroidia > B-17B0 > Aurantibacillaceae > Aurantibacillus. The sequence continues at coordinate 11,844 of CALMND010000328.1, forward strand.
GTTAGCTGGTCGTAATAAAGTTCCGTCAGGTAAAATATAACATGATTGACCGGGCTTATAAGCGCTTGCCCATGATTTAACTTGTTTGCCGCATTTATCTATTAAGTATGTGCTTGTGCCTCCTGTGGGTGAAAATAAAACATAGCCATCGTCTAAACTTCCGGTATTTCGCTGGATAAGTCCTACCGTTGTTTGCGAATTTATGTTATAGTAATTGCAAAGAAGAATTGAATAAAGAAATAGTTGTTTCATTTTTTAATTTATAATTTACCTTGCAAAAAACTTGAAAATTGGTAAATGCTTTATCAATTAAGTAATCAAATTAAAAACAATATCATCCTCTATTAAGTTTAGAAATAAAGAACCTCTTGCCGGCAATCATAGAAGTGATTTTTCGTATTACCTACAAAGACTTCTTTAGTAAAAGCTTATTTGTGTTTTCTTTTTTACTTAAAAATCACAACATTCTTCGTGGTAATTACGTTGCTTCCGCTAATCTTAACTACATAATTACCTGCATAAATTGTTTTAGTGTCTAAATAGGCAATGGCTGAACCTTGATTCAGTATTGTTTTTTGAACCAATTTTCCCAATACATCAAATAATTCCACATTTAAATTTTCTGTATTTAACCCAACATATTGTATGGCAATAAAATCGTTGGAAGGGTTAGGAAAAACATTAACGTCTATTGTTTCGTTTTTAAGTTTTAACATGCCGGTATTATTTGTAACTAGGCTATATGTTGTTGTTGTTTCCGTAACAGAAGTAACTTTTCGATTGGCATATACACCATAAAAAGTCGGCCCTACAACGTAGGGGTATGCAGAATTCCATTTATTGTCAACAGTAGCAAAATAACAATAGATTCCTGCCGGATACTCAGGTGTGATGCAAAATCTCCCATTGTGAACATCTAAATAATCGTCCTGGCCTGCATGAGAAATAAACTCATAATCTTCTCTAAAATATCCCAAAGGATAAGTTGCACTCACAACAGGGCCTGCCGTAACAGTTGCTCCGCTTGGTGAACTTGTGCGGGTGGTAATACTACGTAATTGATAGCTTGATTTTATTCGGGCGATTCCACCTGTGCCATTTGCATTTTTAAACCCGTAGGCTCCGTATATAGGAAAGCCATCGTAAGCATACCCGATTAAAGGTGAGTGTTTAGCACTATCAATAGAGTATAAACCGTTTGCATCGTAAACACTACAGATAGTTGATATAACAGTTATGTCCAATTTGAAAGCGGAAGGATTTTGGTGATGGTGATAATTACCCATTGCTGGGTGCGCTTTAGAACAATCGAATCCTGCTCTTTCGGCAGGTATGGCGTCTCTATTCCAAGGAAGGTTCGCCCCGGGACCACCTGGACAAGGAGGATTACCCGGCCCGCCGCACAAAGCATTAGTTGCAGCGTTCCAGGAAACGCCGTCACGATAGTCAAAGAGTGCAACCCCATTTATGAACACACCAATATTTCCACCAGTTGTTGCAGTTGCACTGCCCGTATTTTGAGCAGGGTTTAAAGGAAATTTAAAAATGGCGTTCTGATTTGTGGCATTTGAAGGATTCCCATCCAAAAATGGTCCGGTGGGATAAGCGGGGACACCGGTAGTTGTCACATAAACATTACTTGGGGAATACTCTACTTTTTGACAATTAACCAAAATATTATTTGGAATTGCAACAGGATTACCCGATACATAATATGTTCCTGTTAAAGTGTTGTTTTGCAACCAAGAGGTAATTACAGGATTGGTTTGTGCCTTACCTAAAACACATACAAAAAGTAGGGATAGTAGTTGAATTTTTTTTATCATTAGTTTATTTTTTGGCATTTAAGTTATTAGACGATGTTCTTTTTTTATTCCTTCGTTGCTTTTGAAAAAAAAGTTTTAGGATAGGATAGTTTCGGATTAGAAAGAAATGATTTATCTGTTAAAGTTAATAAAAAGGCAACGATATCAACTTTTTCGTTGGAAGTCAAGGCAATAGGAACTTGTAATTCTTTTGCCAAGGTTTTACTTTTTGTTAGGTCCGAAGAATAATGGTTTAAGACCTGAAAGAGTTTTTTAAATCGCCCATCGTGCATATAGGGGTAAGAAAATTCTATATTGCGTAAGGTGGGAACTTTAAACTTTAAAGAGTCTTTTGAGTTTTTAGTTGTGTTGTAACGGCCAAAATCCTTAAGTATTGTATCCAATGGTAAACCATTGTTCATAAAATCGTTATTAGTAAATAGCGGTTCAGTATGACAAGAAGAGCAGCTCTTTCTAAACAAACGTAAGCCGTTTTTTTCCTGTTCGGTGAACTCTCCCCCAGCTTCTTTTCGAATATATTTGTCGTATTTTGAATTATAAGAATTTAACTGCAAAACAAATTGAGAAATAGCGAGTAGAGTTTTTTGCCCTGTAACATTACTATCACTAAATGCCCTTTTGAAAAGAGATTTATATTTTGAACCTGAATTTAACTTTCTAACAATATTTTCTATACTTTCATCCATTTCTACTTTACTGGTAATAGGCGCCAATGGTTGAACATCCAAATGGTTAACTCCACCATCCCACATAAAATTTTTGCTCCAGGCCAAATTCATGAGTGCTAGCGAATTTCGCGTTCCGATTTTGTCTTCAATACCGTGGCTCAAGTCGTGGTCAACGTGTGTGAAACCGACGGCTTGCAAATGACAACTGGCGCATGAAATAGTACTGTCGCGCGATAAAATCGGGTCGTAAAATAAATGTCTGCCTAGTTCAACCCCGTCCTCCGTTAAAGTATTTTTCGAAAAATCATATACTACCTTAGGCCAGCCTTTTGGTATGATAAAATTTATTGATTTTGGCTTTAATGAAACAAATGACAAAGCAATAATGCCAAGGTAGAAAAATAGAATTATTATTTTCTTTTTCATTCTTGAATAGAAAAAATTTTACAAGCCAAATCGGACAGCATCACGGCTTCTTTGCAGGGAATCATAACGGTATTCGTTTTGCTCAGGTCTATTTTGTTAAAAAAGTCATCCAGCTCTATAGCAATATTTATGTTTTGTTTGCTTTCTTTTTGAAATACAAGTTTTATTTTTCGGAGTGCACAATATGGTGATAAATATCCTCCCAAATGAAATTGGTACTGATTTTTACGGGTTAAACATTTTGAGCTTGTTCCTTGCAATTTAAAATTAATGTAGCCACTTTGCCAAGCCCAGTACATTCCTTTCGAGGGGTCTAAATCTCCCCCCAAAGCACCAGAAACATTAGTTGTTGAGTCTATTCCTAGGTTGAATGTGATGTAATCAATTTCACCGAGCGGTCCTGAATTTAAATGGAGGTTAACAGTGCTCGTGTTTTCGAAATCTAATAAATGAAAACTGTTTTTTTCTTTAAAAATTTTTCCGGTTTTAAGTTTTAATTCTATTAACGAAATGTAACACTTCAATATTTCAACGCTAAGGGTATCTCCTGTTTTTGAAACAAGTAGGCTTTCATTTTTTACCGGCTTTTTATTGTGGAGCAAATTAAAGCTTAATTGTATATTTGTTTGTGCCTCAAGAAATTGGCAAATTGAAAAGAATAAAGCTAAAAAGAGGATTCTTGTCATTTTTTCCTAGGCATAGGGGGTGGGGCAAAAATTCCGGAAAGTTCAGTAGCAAGCTCGCCAAAAGATTCCATCTGATCTGGTTCACATAGTTTTTTTATGTCGGCAAAATGATTGAAGTGTATGTTCTCAATTAATTTTTGATTTTCACCTAACAGGTTAACAATACTATCCACAATTGATTTATTTTCTGAAGACTTAAGCAAGAATTGATAGAGACTGTTTTTTAATTCCTTGTTTTGTTTTTCAGTTGCTGATATTTTTGCGCGATGGTCTTTAATGAGTTCCTCGTAATTAGCAATTTGTTTAGCGTTGAAATTTAATTTTTCGATTATGATTTCTTTTGGACTTGATTTCATAACCCTTTTAGGAGGATGCGTCTTACGCGAACCGAGGAATAAATAAGCTAGGAGGCCTATGTTTAGTATAACCAGACAAATAACCAATAATGTCAGAAGCTTTGTTTTTTCCATGGGTTCAATTAGAATAGAGTTGATTTGAATAGTTAAGGCCCAGGCCTATGGCAAGTTCATTTCCGGCTTTGTTGTCTTTTTTTTGAATTGACGATTTGCTTATGAAAATAAAATTTACGACGACTAAAAATATAAGAGCGGAAATTGATACAGTAACCCATTTTATGGGAACGGAATAGTTAGAAGCGTTTTTTATTTTTTGCTCGATGCGTGTGAAAAGAAATGGCGGCGCTTCTATTTTTTTAAGCCACTTCGCGCTTTCGAGAACTTCTTGTAAAGAATTATTTTGTTCCATTATTTTATTTAGACGTTATTTATTTCTGATTCCTTCGGTAGTCTTCGTAATAGTGTGTTAAAATTTTCTTCAGATTCTCTTTGGCCCTTTGAAGCAGTGATTCTACCGCGCCTACGTTTTTACCTATTAATTCCGCAATTTCCTTATTACCAAGGTCTTCGGTTTGTGACAAAAGAAAAACAGTTTTTTGGGTTTCGGGTAACTGTTCAATAGCTTTAAATACAGATTGTGTATTTTCTTTATTCTCCAGGATTGCACCCGGATGGGTAAAATCAACCGGTTCATAGCTGAGTTTCCCGTCGGTATTAAAAATGCTGCGGAGTTTGGCAAATCGTTTTTGTCGTTTTTTGGCTTTTAAGAAATCGATACTTTTATTTATAGTAATACGATAAATCCAGGTTTTTAAGCTTGAACGCTGGTAGAATTTACCGTAGGATTGATAAACGGTTAAAAAAACTTCCTGTGTTATCTCTTCCGCGTCTTCTGTGCTTTGCAGATAGTTTAAAGCAAGATTATAAACGAGTTTATGATGCTCGTTATAAATTTCTTTTAATTGTTCATTTGTCAGCACAACGGATTATCACCGTGAAAGTAGTAAAAGGTTTTTGTTAATTAAGCGTTGGGCGACGATACAAGTTTAAATCAATGCCAGCAATCCAAATCAGAAAACAAGCGAAAGCTAGTTTCTGAATCAATGGTAAATAAACGATATGATCTTTTGTATAGTATAAATAGGCGTTTAACGCAATAAAGAAAAAATTGCTTATTCCTAAAACGGAAAGCGCCTTCCATTTTAACCTCAGCAATTCTAGAAAAGTTCCTGCGGTTGCAATAAAACCAAAAGCGGCTGCGAGATAACTTACAGCATCGTGATTAAAATCTGTAAATAATAAAGAAGCAATTGTCATTGAGACTATTCCTGAAACTTGAATCATCCACTTTGTTTTCCTTTGGCTATTTACGTAGTTAGGAAAGACAACCCAAAAAATGGAAAGTGACAGGGACAGAATTAACATGGCGAATACGGCGACAGGTTTTGCGGGATTAAGAATGCCATTAACCGCATATTCATTTAAAAGATTACACCAATAATTATTTAACCAACTAAAGCCAATGGAGTTTTTATCAACTTGAGATCCTCCTGGATACAAATTTGCGGCAACTACATAAAGAATAACAAAAATTACTATCCCAAAAGTCGGCGCCAATATAAGTTGCCTATTTTTTTTATTTAACGGTGAGGTCATTTACGCAAACTTGAGTTTTACACTTTATAAAAATACTGTTTAAAGACATAGGTTTTAAAACTTACAATCTTCTTGTTAAATTTGCTTTTAAATCACCTTAAGAATGAAAGTACACACAACAAACTATCAAAACACTTTTATTGAAATTGCGCCCGATAGTCCTGTAAAAGTAGCAGAAATGCCACCATTAAAGGGCGATAAGAAAACGGTGGCAAGCTCCCAATGTGATATGTTGATAGATAAGCCTTATCAATACACGTCGGATGATGTTCTTTTTCAGGTTTACGCCGAAAGAAATAATATTAAAAAATCAGATTATAAAAAGGCAAGGGAAGAATTTTTTTCTAAAGGACAGCCTTGCATGCGAACATCTCCGTTAACAAAACGATATGGGTGGGGAGTGCATAGTAACAAAGATGGAAAAATTGCCGTATACGCCTGCGAAAGTGCAGAGTATAAAAAATTCTCTAAAGATAAGTCGCTTGCGGTGATTAAGGCGATGAAGTCGACGAAGTAAAATTTTATAGTATCCGCTCAAAAAATATTTCTAAGTTCGACTAAACCATTTATCATTAATCCAGTGTACTCCTGGCTTTTTTTTTCAGACAAATAAATAGCTTCCCATCCTGCATTTAAAGCCCCTTCAATATCACTTTCCAAACTATCGCCAATCATCACGCAGCTTTCAGAACTTGTATTGACTAGCCTTTCAGCCAGTCTGAAAATTTTCTCATCAGGTTTTACCAAGTCGTGTTCTTCGCTAATAATGATGTTTTTGAAGTACTTTCTTATGCCGGTTCCATCCAGTTTAATATGTTGAATCTCTTTAAAGCCATTTGTAATAATGTGTAATTGATAATTTCCTTTTAAATAGTCCAATACCTCAAGGCAATTATCTTTTAAAAAATTTCCTTTGGGCGCACGTGTTAGGTATTGCTCGGTAATTAAGAGATTTTCGCCGTAGTTATCGTAGTTAAATAATTTAAAAGTTTCATGAAAGCGTTGATTGCGTAGAAACTGTTTGTCTATTTTCCTTTTATAGTAATCCGACCAGAAAGCCAGATTAACCTTTTTGTAATTTTCCAAAAAAGAAGAAAAATCTGTTTTGAGTTTGTCTCTTAATTCGAACTCCGAAAATAATTGCTCTAAAACAATGGCAGAGTTTTTTTGAAAATCCCAAAGAGTATCGTCTAAATCAAAAAATAAATGTTGTTTGTTTCTTAAATTAGCCATCCTACCAACTTGTCGTGAAACAAAAGCATTAAAAAATAAAGCGTAATGCTCCAAAAAATTGTAGCTGCACTTAAGTACAGTATTATTTTCCTTTTATCCTTAAAAAATCTTTCTGCCAAAAAAGCACCCAAAGGTGTAGAAAGTAGAATAGGAGTTATTGCGGCAATCCCTGCTAAGCCAAAGCGGTTTTTTAACCGAATAATACGTCGATTAAACTTTGTGAATATTTTTTTGGAATGAATCTTATGCTTTTTTACCCGGTAGGTGTGTATCCATTTTATAATCGCTGCACTCAAATGAGTAAAAATAATATTGCCACAAATACCGCCTAAAGAAGTAACTATGAAAACTTCGTAAAATTCATAATTAAAAAGAACCATGGCCGCGGGCATACCCAATTTGCCAAATGCAACTGTACAAGCTAAAAACACAGAAAGGATTTTGAAGAACTCAGACATCATTCAAATTTAACAAACAATTGCCAAAAGCGACAAATGGGGACGCCAAGATATGTTATATAGCCTTACGATTAACACAATGGGTAAAAATTGATTTTTAAGAGCGAAATTATCGTTTGTTGTTGTAAGTTTAGGTTAAGAAACACTTACCCAACCGCTTTCTTTCTAATTAAGGTTTAATTTGCTAAAATTCAGTATATTTTATGTAATTTTACGCCCCAGTTAATTAAACTTATAATTTAAATATGTCTACACAAACTGTAACAGCGATGGCACACGAAGAAAGTATGTTTGAAGCTGTATTAGCCAGACTCGATGCAGCGGCTAAATTGATGAACCTGAGTGAAGAAGTTGCTTTGGTGTTAAAGAATCCGAGCAAACAGGTTAAAGTAAGTTTACCCGTAATGATGGATTCTGGAAAAATTCAGGTTTTTGAGGGGTACCGAACTGTGCACAGCACCCATTTGGGGCCAAGTAAGGGAGGTATTCGTTATGCCATGGATGTAAATGCAGATGAGGTAATGGCGTTAGCGGCCTGGATGAGT